>JALOSN010000297.1 GCA_025458415.1 Hydrogenophaga sp. | reverse complement strand
GGGCCCGTCTCCCCTGGAGGCATCCATTATCATGAGACCATGAACCGTTCGCGCAGCACCGCCTTGCAATCCCGAGTCGACGCGGTGTGCGTGTCCCCATCGTTGCCGGGGGCGGGCCTGATCGCAACCGCCGTGCTGGCGATCTCGCTGGTCACCGCCCTGCCGGCCGTCGCCCAGACAGCACCTTCGGCGCCACCATCAACACCCGAACCGGTGGTCAATTCGCCGCTGACGGCGCCCCTGTTCTATCAGATCCTGCTGGGTGAGCTCCAGTTGCGCTCGGGTGATCCGGGCGCCGGCTACTCACTGATGCTGGACGCGGCCCGCCGGCAGCGCGATGCCAGCCTGTATCAGCGCGCCGTGGAAATGGCTCTGCAGTCGCGCTCCGGCGAGGCGGCCCTGTCGGCCGCCAGGGACTGGTCGACGGCCTTGCCCGGTGACCTTGAAGCAAGGCGGTTCCACCTGCAGATCCTGCTGGCCCTGAACCGGGTCAGCGAGTCGGGACCCGTGCTGCGCGAACTCATCGGCGCCAGTGCAGCGGCCGACCGCGACGACGTCATCAACGCGATCCCGCCCGCCTACGCACGGGTGCCGGACAAGGATCAGGCGCTGACCGTGGTCCGTGAGGCCTTGCGCGACAGCCTGCGCGATCCGGCCCGAGCGACGGCTGCCTGGACCACCCTGGGCAGGCTCGAGCTGGGCCTGGAGCGCTTCGACGCAGCCCTCCAGTCGGCGGCGCAGGGCCACCAGGCCAACCGCAGTTCGCCCCTGCCCGCCATGCTCGCCCTCGAACTGCTGGAGCGGGGGCGTATCCAGGCCGAGCCCATCATCCGCGCTTATCTCGTTGCGCCGGTGACAGACGTCACGCGGCGCTCGGCGGTGGTGCTGGGCTTCGCCCGCATCCTGCTTGATCTGCAACGCACCACCGACGCGCGCAGCCTGCTGGACGAGCTGACCCGCACCGAGCCTGGGCTGGCGGAGCCATGGTTGCTGCTGGCCACCCTGCAAGTGCAGGAAAACGCCTTGCCCGCAGCCACCCGGTCGCTGGAAACCTACATGTCGCTCGCGCGCCAGGCGGAGGACGAACGGACCACGAGGGGTCGGACCCAGGCCTACCTGCTGATGGCCCAGATCGCCGAGAGGCAGGGCGATTTTTCGGCTGCCACGGCATGGCTGGACCGGATCGAGAACGCCGAAGACATGATGGCGGCCCAGTTGCGCCGCGCCTCGCTGCTGGCGCGCCAGGGTCAGCTCGACCAGGCCCGCGCCCTGCTGAGGCAACAGCCCGAGCGCCGTCCCGACGATGCTCGACTGAAACTGCTGGCCGAGGCCCAGTTGCTGCGCGATCTCAAGCAGTACCAGGCCGCCTACGAGGTGTTTGGCGAAGCGGTGGCCCGCTTCCCCCAGGAAAGCGAGCTGCTGTACGACCAGGCCATGATGGCGGAAAAAGCGGGCAAGGCCGACGAAATGGAGCGCCTGTTGCGCCGCCTGATCGCACTCAAGCCGGACCACCACCACGCCTACAACGCCCTGGGCTATTCGCTGGCAGACCGAAACACGCGGCTCGATGAAGCCAAGGCTCTGATCGAAAAGGCCGTCGCGCTGGCACCGACCGACGCCTACATCCAGGACAGCCTGGGCTGGGTCGAGTTCCGGCTGGGCAACACACGCCGCGCGCTGGATATCCTGCAGGCCGCTTACCGCTCGCGACCTGACGCAGAAATCGCGGCTCACCTGGGCGAGGTGCACTGGGTGCTGGGACAGCGGGATCAGGCCATGCGCATCTGGCGGGAGGGACTGCTGCTGGCCAATGACAACGAGACCCTGCAGGAAACCCTGCGGCGCTTTCGTGTGACGCCGTGAGTTCCGAGGCCACTGCTGGGCGCTGTTGCGCGGCAACGGTGCACCGGCTCTCCTTGCTGCCTGTGCTTCTGCTGACGATGGTGCTCGGGGGCTGTGCCGCGCCGGCCCGCGTGATGCCCGCCGACGATGCCCGGTGGTCGGGTCGCCTGGCCCTTCAGGTGGAGAGTGAGCCGCCGCAGTCCTATGCCGGTGGCTTTGAGCTGCAGGGCTCGCCCGACCAGGGCGAGCTGCTGCTGAGTTCGCCGCTGGGCCAGACCTTGGCCGTCGTGCGCTGGAACGCCGAAGGTGCCGAATTGCGCCAGGGCGAGCGATCGACACGCAGTGCGAGCCTCGACGAGCTGACGCGCACGTTGACAGGCACTGCGATGCCGGTGGTGGCCATGTTCGACTGGCTGCGCGGACGAGATGCCCGCGCCGACGGCTGGGAAGCCGATCTGTCGCGTCACCAGGAAGGCCGGGTCCAGGCCCGACGCGTACACCCTCTGCCGGCGGCGCAGCTGCGTCTCATCGTCCAGCCATGAGTGCCACACGGCCGCTACGGAGCGGATCGGCCCCGCACCGGAAAGCACAGGGGGCGGGACGATGAACTTGCCTGCCAGGACAGACCCGCCGGTGGATCGCCTGCATGGCTTGCCAGCCCCGGCCAAGCTGAACCTGTTCCTCCATGTCACGGGTCGGCGACCAGACGGCTACCACCTGCTGCAATCGGTGTTCATGCTGATCGACTGGTGCGATCACATTGACCTCGATGTGCGCCACGACGGCCGCATTGTCAGAATCGACCAGCACGCCGTTGGCCTTCCCACCGAGGACCTGTGTGTGCGGGCGGCCCGTGCCCTTCAGGCCGCCACCGGCTGCCATCTGGGCGCCACCATCCGCTTGGACAAGCGCCTGCCCGCCGAGGCCGGGATGGGTGGAGGCTCGTCGGACGCCGCCACCTGCCTGATCGGCCTGAACCGCCTGTGGGGCCTGGGCTTGCGGCGCAGGGATCTGGCAGCCATCGGGCTGAACCTGGGCGCTGATGTGCCATTCTTCGTTGGCGGCCACTCGGCATGGGTTGAAGGCGTGGGCGAACAGCTGACCCCGGTGCGCCTGCCGGCAGCGACCTTCGTGGTCGTCAAGCCACAGACCGGCGCCTCGACGCCGCGCATTTTCGCCTCTCCAGATCTCAAACGAGACACAAAAACTGCTATACTCCAAGGCTTTGCTGCAAACAACGCACCGGGCGCTGAATCACCTGTCCTGCTGGACCTGAACAAGGTTCTTGACGGGGGACACAACGACCTTGAACCCGTGGCGCAGGCGCTGTGCCCCGAAATGGGGAACTGCATCCGGTGGCTGGAAAGCCTGGGGTTGCAAGGGCGCATGACCGGCTCGGGTAC
>JALOSN010000296.1 GCA_025458415.1 Hydrogenophaga sp. | reverse complement strand
GTGCGCTCCAGCGCCACCACCTGCCCCCGCTTGAGCATGGCAATGCGCCCGCACAGGGCTTCGGCCTCCTCCAGGTAATGGGTGGTCAGCAACACGGTGCACCCCAGGCGACGGTTGAGGTCCGACACGAACTGCCAGAGGTTCTGGCGCAACTCGACGTCAACTCCGGCAGTGGGCTCATCCAGCACGATCACCTGCGGTCGGTGCACCAACGCCTGGGCGATCAGAACACGGCGCTTCATGCCTCCCGAGAGTTGCCGCATGTTGGCGCTGGCCTTGTCGGACAGCCCGAGGCCCTCCAGCAACTCGTCGATCCAGGATGCGTTGTCGCGGATGCCAAAGTAGCCCGACTGGAACCTCAGCGCTTCACGCACGGTGAAGAAGGGATCGAATACCAGCTCCTGGGGCACCACCCCCAGCAGCCGCCTGGCCGCCTGGTATTCGGCGTGCACATCACGACCATGCACCTGCACATGCCCCGCGCTGGCGCGGGAAAGGCCAGCCAGGATGCTGATCAGCGTGGTCTTGCCGGCACCATTGGGACCAAGAAGACCAAAGAACTCACCCGCTTCGATGTCGAAGCTGACGTCCTGCAGCGCCTGAAAGGCACCGCGGGTGGTGTGGTAGGTCTTGGAGACGTTTTGAAAGGAGACAGCAGGCATCGGGGCGGAACCGCAAGGGCGCCCGCCGTGATCTGGGCATCAGGGGCCTGGGCCGGTGGGCGGGAACCGCCTATTTTAAGCCGGCAGCAGGTCGCCGACGCCGTACAGTGCCATCAGATCGCGCAGCCTGGAAGGGAGCCGGTGCACCCGCAATTCGCGGCCTTGCCGAAGCACTTCGCGGCGCAGTTCGAGCAGGATGGCAATGGCCGAGGAATCGAACACCTCAAGTGCACCGGCATCCAGCGTCACTGCGGGACCTTGCGGGCGCTTGAGAAGGGGCAGCAGCCGCTCCAGCTCGGCCGTGGCCGTCCCCATGGTCAGCTTGGCAGGCAGCGCCAGCGCTTCCGCTGGCGGCATCGGTTCAGCCGTCATGGGCTTCAACTGGCCCGGGCAGAGCCGGCCTTGTTGCGCTGGGCCAGAGCCGCGATCAGGCCGTCAATGCCGTTGGCATTGATTTCCTGTGCGAACTGGCTCCGGTAGGTGTCGACCAGCCACAGTCCCAGCACATTGATGTCGTAGATCTTCCAGCCTTCGGATGTCTTCTCCAGGCGGTAGTCGAGCTGGATGGGCTCACCCCGGCCCCGCACCTCCGTGCGGACAACCACTTCCGTGTCCTCGGGGCGTGCCCGCAACGGGCGGAAGCTCAGGGTCTGGTCCCGAACTTCACCCAATGCACCGGAGTAGGTCCTGACCAGCAGGGTCTTGAACTCGGCCTGCAGTTTTTCCTTCTGCTCCGGTGTGGCCTGCCGCCAGAAACGGCCGACGGCAGATGACGTCATCCGGGTGAAGTTGACGCTGGGCATGATCTTGCTGTCCACCAGGGCCATGATGCGCCCCACGTCGCCCGCCTGGATGGCGGGGTCGGCCTTGACCGCCTCAAGCGCCTCTGTGGAAATGCGCTTGACCAGCGCGTCCGGCGCTTCCGTCTGGGCCGTGGCCGGACCTGCCAGACCGAAGGCGGCAGCCACCAGCACAGCGTTCATCCAATGGCGACGGTTCATGATTTCTGACCTTTCAGGGCCTGGGCCCGGTTAGTGTGGCTGTTGCCAATGATTCAGATGCAACGTTGAAATACGGGTTCCCGCTCATTCGTTGCCATTCGTGTCATCACCTGCATTTCCGTTTCCGATCCCGCGTTCGATGATGTCATCGATCTGGTTCTGTCGTCTTTGCAGGTAGAAATCGCGCGTGAAGCTGTATTTGTCCAGCGCGGCCCCTTCCAGCATGGTGGTGGCCCGAAGCAGGTTGGCCCGGGTGTCGACCAACCTCAATCCGTACAGGCTGTTGCGCGTGGGAATGTGATCGATGCCCATGACCAGGTCGCCCCGGGTTTCGATCCCGCGACCGGCCGCGTCGCGCACCGTGGACGGACCGAGGAAGGGAAGGACCAGATAAGGACCGGCAGGCACTCCCCAGCGTCCCAGGGTCTGTCCAAAATCAACCCGGGTCCGCTCGATACCCATTTCGGAGGCGATGTCCAGCAGCCCGCCCAGCCCGAACACGGTGTTGACATTGAAGCGGAGGATGTTCTCGGCGGCTTCTCTCGGACGCAGCTGGAGTGTGGCGTTGACGAACGACCACAGATCGCCAAGGTTGCCGAAGAAGTTGCTCACCCCCGTGCGGACCGGGTCGGGAGCCGTGCGCACGTAGAGCGTGGCAACCGGTTTGACCAGGGCCACATCCAGCACCTCGTTGAATTCGTGCACTCCCCGGTTGAATGGCTCAAACGGATCCTGCGGGTTTGCATCAGGCCCCGTGGCGCATGCGCCCAGCATGGACAGGGCAAAGGCACTGGCAAGAACCCGAACCGGCATCCGAAGGACGGATCGCGCTGGGCCGGATGGGCTCCCGTATCGCTTGCTGATGGCGGCGTTCATGGTGTCTGAGATGGGTCGCAGCAGGGTTTGGGGAACCATACAGTAGGTGCTCCACTTGGATACCGATATTCACCCAGGACGATGAATTTGCGTGTATCTTGTGTTTCGGTTCACCGATATTCGTAACCAGATAGATGGATGTCAGGTGGTCGACCCATGGTTCAGGGTCTTGCCGGGGTCACTCTCCGGATCCATCAGCCGCCCGGTTGAACAGGAACTGACCGATCAGGTTCTCCAGCACCACCGCCGACTGGGTGCGCGACAGGGTGTCGCCCGCCTTCAGCTCCTGCTCGTCGCCACCGGGCTCGATCCCGATGTACTGGTCGCCCAAGAGGCCAGCGGTCAGGATCTTGGCGGTGGAGTCGCGCGGAAACTGGATCCCCCGGTTGATTTCCATGGTCACCAGCCCCTGGTAGGTCTGGGCATCGAGGGTGACACTGGTCACTCGGCCCACGTAAACCCCAGCGGAGCGCACCGGCGCCCGCGTCTTGAGGCCTCCGATGTTGTCAAAACGGGCCTGTACGGTATAGGTGTCCCCGCCGCTGGCAAAACTGGTCAGGTTGGCCGCCTTCAGGGCCAGGAACAGCAAGGCCGCAGCGCCCAGCAAGACGAACAGACCGACGAGGATTTCAAGGCTTCTCTTGTTCATGGGATTCTCCCTGTCAGGGCGTCGAGAACATCAGGGCGGTCAGGATGAAGTCCATCGCCAGCACGCCCAGCGATGCCGTGACCAC
>JALOSN010000295.1 GCA_025458415.1 Hydrogenophaga sp. | reverse complement strand
CGGCCGCAGGCTCTTGGTCAGCAGGCGCACCTGGTCGGCATGGATGGTCAGCTCGCCGGTGCGGGTCTTGAACAGCACGCCTTCGGCGGCCACGATGTCGCCCAGGTCCCAGTGCTTGAACACCGCGTGCTGGGCCTCGCCCACGCTGTCGTTGTTCAGGTAGATCTGGATGCGGCCGCCGCTGGCGCCCAGCGAAGCGTCCTGCAGGGTGGCGAAGCTGGCCTTGCCCATGACGCGCTTGAGCATCATGCGGCCGGCCACGCTGGCGCGCACCGGGTTGGCTTCCAGCGCCTCCTTGGTGGCCTCACCATGCAGTGCCACCAGCTCGGAGGCCTTGTCGGCGGGCTTGAAATCGTTCGGGAAGGCCACCCCCTCGCCGCGCTGCTGTGCGTCGCGCAGCGCCTTGAGCTTCTCGCGCCGCTCCGCAATCAGCTGGTTCTCGTCGGTGGCGGCTGCGATCGGGGCGTGTTCGGTGGTCATGGTCAAGGACATAAAAAAACGGGCTGCGCCACAAAGGCGCAACCCGTCATTGTAATTTCCCGCGAGAAGCGGATGGGACGCTCAGTGTCCCAGATAGGCCTCGCGGACGCGCGGGTCGACCAGCAGCTCCTTGCCAGGGCCGGTCATGGTGATCTCGCCCGAGTCCATCACGTAGCCGCGGTTGGCGATCTGCAGCGCGCGCTGGGCGTTCTGCTCGACCAGCAGGATGGTCATGCCCTGCGCCGACACGTCGCGCACCACCTCGAAGATCTTGTCGACCATGATGGGCGACAGCCCCATGGATGGCTCATCCAGCAGCAGCACCTTGGGCCGGCTCATCAGGGCGCGGCCCATGGCCAGCATCTGCTGCTCGCCCCCGGACATGGTGCCGGCCAGCTGATCCTTGCGCTCGCGCAGCCGCGGGAAGATGGTGAACATGCGTTCGATGTCCTCGTCGATCCCGGCCTTGTCGCTGCGGGTGTAGGCACCCATCTGCAGGTTCTCGGTGATGGTCATGCGGGTGAACACGCCGCGCCCTTCGGGCACCATGGCCAGGCCCTGCTTGACCAGGTCCCAGGCGCCCTGCCCACGGATGCTCTTGCCCATGTACTCGATGTCACCCGCCTCGATGCCCAGCGAGCCGGTGATGGCCTTCATGGTGGTGGTCTTGCCGGCCCCGTTGGAGCCGATCAGCGAGATCAGCTCGCCCTCCTGGACCTCCAGACTCACGCCCTTGACGGCCTTGATGCCGCCGTAGGAGACCCGCAGGTCGGTGACTTTCAACAGTGTGTTTGCCATAGTGTTCTCGCCTGCCTCAGTTCGATCCGGTGCCCAGATAGGCTTCGATCACCTTGGGATCCTTCTGCACGTCGGCCGGCGTTCCGGACGACAGCTGCTTGCCGTAGTCCAGCACGGTCACGCGGTCGCACAGCCCCATCACCAGCTTCACGTCGTGTTCGATCAGCAGGATGGTGCGGTTGTCCTTGCGGATCTGGTCGATCAGTTCGCGCAGCAGAACCTTCTCGGTGGCGTTCATGCCTGCCGCCGGCTCGTCCAGGGCGATCAGCTGGGGGTCGGTGGCCAGTGCACGGGCGATCTCCAGCCGGCGCTGGTCACCGTAGCTCAGGGTACGGGCCTTGTAGTCGGCAAACTTGGCCAGACCCACATAGTCCAGCAGCTCCTTGGCCCGGTCGGCGATTTCCTTTTCCTCGCGCTTGAAGCCCGGTGTGCGCAGCATGGCGCCCAGCAGGCCTGAATGCGTGCGCACATGGCGTCCGACCATCACGTTCTCCAGCGCCGTCATGTCGGCGAACAGCCGTATGTTCTGGAACGTGCGGGCAATGCCGGCCTTGGCCACCTCGTGCACCGCAGTGGGTGTGTAGGGCTTGCCGGCCAGCTCGAAGCTGCCGCTGTCGGGGGTGTACAGGCCGGTCAGCACGTTGAAGAACGTGGTCTTGCCGGCCCCGTTGGGACCGATCAGGCCATAGACCTGACCGCGCTGGATCTCGATGCCCACGTCGCTCAGGGCCTGCAGGCCGCCGAAGCGTTTGGAGACGTTGGCGACTTTCAGAATGGTGTCTGTCATACCGTTACCTCTGCCTCACTTGCTCAGGGACTTGCCGTGCTCGGGCGCCGGCCACAGACCCTTCGGACGCAGCAGCATGATGATGATCATGGCCAGGGCAATCAGCAGCTGGCGCAGGATCTCGGGCCCCAGGCGGCCGTCGGTCATGGCGGTCAGCGGGTGGGCCACGTGGCGCAGCAGCTCGGGCAGACCGGCCAGCACCAGGGCGCCCAGGATGACCCCAGGCACGTGACCCAGGCCACCCAGCACCACCATGGCCACCACCATCACCGACTCCATCAGGATGAAGGACTCGGGGTAGACGCCGCGCATGAGCGAGGCGAACAGCACACCGGAAACGCCGCCGAAGGTGGCGCTCATGCCGAAGGCGGCCAGCTTGAGGTTGCGGGTGTTCAGGCCCATGGCCTTGGCCGCGATCTCGTCTTCACGGATGGCCATCCAGGCGCGGCCGATGCGCGAGTCCTGCAGACGGTAGGCGATCACGATGGCGATCACCACGAAGAACAGGATCAGGTAGTAGTACAGCGTGACCGACTGGAAGGTGAACGTCCAGTCGCCCAGCGAGACCTTGAGCACCTGCCCCATGTTGTGGCCGAACACGGTCACAGGGTCGATGCCGCTGATGCCCTTGGGTCCGTTGGTGAGGTTGATCGGGCGGTCCAGGTTGAGCATGAAGATGCGCACGATCTCGCCGAAGCCCAGGGTCACGATGGCCAGGTAGTCGCCGCGCAGCTTGAGCACCGGGAAGCCCAGGATCAGGCCGACAATGCCCGCCAGCACACCGGCCAGGATCATCACGAACCAGAAGCTCATGTGCAGCCCGTCGGGGAACATGGCGGCAATGGCCGGGAAGTTCTGCGTCAGGTGGGGCGAGGCCAGCAGGCCATACAGATAGGCACCGACCGCGAAGAAGGCGATGAACCCCAGGTCCAGCAGGCCGGCAAAACCGACCACGATGTTCAGGCCCAGGGCCAGCAGCACGTAGAGCAGCGCGATGTCGACGATGCGCACCCAGGAATTGCTGCCGGTGGCCTGCAGCAGCAGGGGCAGCACCAACAGGGCGGCGGCCACCGCGAAGAAGGCGACCAGCTTGGAGGCTTGTGTATTGAGCATGAAACTCTCCTTGGCGGTCAGGCGCGGTCGGCCACACGCTCACCCAGCAGGCCCGAGGGACGCAGGGTCAGCACCAGGGCCAGCACGATGAAAGCGAAGATG
>JALOSN010000001.1 GCA_025458415.1 Hydrogenophaga sp. | reverse complement strand
GCCCGGTGGTCACTTCCACCGGACGGAAACGCCCTTCGTCTTCGGCCACCATCACCACGCTGCGCCGCCCGGTGCGGATGACGGCGTCGCTGGGCACCAGCAGCGCCGCCGCACCGGCCGCTTGCGCCAGCCGCATGCTCACCTGCATGCCGGGCACCAGCCGGCCGGCCGGGTTGGCCAGCTCCACCCGGGCCCGCACAGTGCGGGTCACCGCGTCCACCTCGGGCAGCAGGCTCTGCACCCGACCTTCAAAGGTCTGCCCTGGCGCGCCAGGGCTCGTGGTCTGTACCCGGGTACCGGGTAACAGCAGCGCGACCTGGCTTTCAGCCACCGCGCCTTCGGCCCACACGGTGCCGGTGCCTTGCAAGCGCATCAGCATTGCACCGGGCATGACGGTGGCGCCTTCGCGCACCGCCAGTTCGCTGACCACGCCGCTGCTGGGCGCGGTCACGGTGTAGCGCTGTTGTACGGTTCCTGTGGCCACCACGCGCTCGATGTGGGCGGCCGGCATGCCGGCCTGGCGCATGCGCTGCAGCGCTGCGTCCTGCAACTCCCCGCTGCCGGGACCGTTCAGGCGTTTGATGGCCAGGTACTCTTCCTGCGCAGCCACCCAGTCGGGCACGTAAAGGTCGGCCAGGGGGGAACCTGCAGCCACCCGGTCCAGCACCGCGCGCACGTGCAGCTTCTCCACGAAACCCATGGCGCGCGCGCTCACCACCGTCTGCTGGTGTTCGTTCCAGGCCACGTTGCCCACAGCGGTGACTTTGTTGATCAGCGTGCCTTCCACCACTGGTGCAGTGCGCAGGCCCAGGTTCTGCTGAATGCGTGGGCTCACCGTGACGCTGCTGGCGTCAGCCGCGTTGCCTCTGGCACCAGGCACCATGGGGTCGTGGTAGTTCAGGATGCGCAGGCCGGTGGCGGGGTCGAGGTCGCCGGCCTTGAGCCCGTCCTGAATGTGGCGGCGCGTGGCCGCCTCGCCCTGTGGAATGGTCCATTGCGAAGGGTCGTCATTGGTGGTGCCTGCGGTTGCACTCTGAGGCGCAGCGGTGGGCATGGCGTGCCCCATGCCCTGCTGCATGCCCAGCCACCACGCGCCAAAGCCCACTGCGGCCACGATGGCGAGCGCCCCGAGGGAGACGAATACGGTTCGGGATTTCATGGTCGTGCTCCTGCCTGGGCATTGGGGACATTGGGGGCGATGGGAGTGAGGAATTCGAGCCGCGCCCACAGACCGGCCGTTTCGCGTTCCAGCGCCAGCCGCTCCAGCGCGAGCGACAGCGCATCGCGCCGGGCCTGCAGCACCGAGCCCAGCGGCTCGCGCCCGCCCCGGTAGGCGGCCAGGGCCACGGTTATGCGCTGCTCGGCCAGCGGCTGACGGCGGGCATCCAGATGTGCAAGCCGCTCCAGCCCGGCGCGCCAGTCCTGTTGCCAGCGCTGCACTTGAAGCAACCGTTCGCGGGTCTGTTCTTCGCGCTCGGCTTCCAGTTCGGCCACGCGGGCCAGCCTGGCGGCCAGTTCGCGCTGCTGGCGCTGTGGCCGGTTCCACTGCAGCGGCACCGACACGCCGATGGACACCGTGTTGGCCGACGGTGCGCTGCGCTGGGTGAACATGAGTTCGGCGCTCCAGTCGGGGGTGAGCTCCTGCTGGGCCAGGTCGGCGTCGGCCCGGGCCACGGCTTCGCGGGCCTGCAGGGCGATCAGGTCTGGCAAGGCGGGCAGGGCGTTGGCGTTGGACAGCGAATGGCTTGCCCATGCAGGGTTCTGCAGGCGCTGGTAGGCAGGCGGCTCGCCCAGCGGCTGGTCGGGCGGTGTACCGGTGTAGCGCGCCAGCGTGAGGCGTGCATTGGCTTGTTCGGCCCGGGCCGCCATGAGACCTTGCTCCAGCTGCAGCAGGGCTTCGCGCGCCATCAGCGCATCGGCCGGGGCGGTGGTTCCGCCGCGCACCGTGCCCTCCAGGCTCTGCACCAGCACCTGCGCTTCGGCGATCTGTGCCTTCAGCACCTGCTGCCGCTGCTCCTGCAGGTGGCGCTCCAGCCAGGCCTGGGCAGCCTCTGCCTGCAGCAGGGCCGCGCGTTCTGCGCGTTGGCTCAGGGCGGCTTCAGCCTCTCGCTCGTAGCGTGCGCCGCGGGCCAGGCGTTTGTCTGCGCCCGGCAGGGTCTGCATGAGCGCGATGGAGCGCATGGTGGCCGATGGGCGGAAGCGGTCCGTGCCATCCACCGGCAGGTCTTCCAGCGCCAGGCGCAGCACCGGGTCGGGGCGCTGTGCGGCGGCCACGGCCATGTCGCGCGCGCCCTGTGCGGCGGCGGTGGCGGCGTCCAGGCTGCGCGAGTGTGCCAGTGCCGCCTGCACCGCTGCGTGCAGGCTTAGGGGTTCAGGGGCGGCGTTGGCGGGAGTGAGTGCGGCCAGCAGACCGGCAAAGGCCAGCACGGCGCGGGCGAGGGCATACGAAGGGTGTTCCATGGCTGAGTTCCGAAGCAAGCACGCGCGGGCGCAGTGACCCTGACAGCGTGCGACAGCAGCGCCACCGGTGGGTGGCCTGCGCTGTGCGGGAAATCAGATGGAGGCGGGGGGACGCCAGAGGGGCGTGAACGAGCCTGGCGGCAAGGAGCGCCAGGCTGGTGCTGAAAGCGCGTGGGGCGCCTGGGCCAGGAACGCGAGCGCTTGCAGGGGTGCCGACCACGCCACAGGCGCAGCGCAAGCCAGATCGCTCTTGCAGGCTTCTCCGGTGCGCTCAAACGTGGCAAGGTCGTTGCAGCAGTCGTCCATTGCTTGCGCAAGGGCGTTGGAGTCACTTTCCATGTCCATCATGCTTTGCATGGGGCAAGGGGCTGTCTCCATGTCAAGCGCTGCATAGCCCTGCAAGGGCATCAGCAGACAGAGAAAGAGGACGAGCACACGGCGCATGGACTGAATTCTATGACCTGGAGAATCTGGGGGCGCGAAAACCGAAGTATTTCATTGGCCGCAGGTGTTATCAGGAACCCAGGCGTTGCGCCAGTTCTTGAAAGTCATCGACCACCATGGTGCAGTCCGGATGGGGGTGGGGATCGGGCGGGCCAGCGGGGCCCCACTCCTGCGGGCGCCGGACGAAAGCGGTGTGGTACCCGCAGGCACGTGCAGCGTTGAGGTCGAAGTTGTGGCAGGCCACCATCAAGATGTCACTGGGCTCCAGGCCCAGCCACTGGGCGGTTCTTTCATAGGCTTGAGGTTGGGGCTTGTAGGCGCCGATCATCTCGCAAGAGATCACTGCATCCCATTCAAAACCGTTGCGCCTGGACACCGAGATCACCATGGCCAGCGGCAACATCGTGAATGAGACCACGGGAAACTTGCGCTTCAGTCTCGCCAGGGCGTCTGCGAAGTCTGGCCAGGCATCCAGCCCATGCCACGCGCGATGGATTTGCGCACGGTCCGGTTCGGTGAACATGCCCAGGTTGTGTTGGGCTAGAACTCCATCGAGTTCTGTCCTGTGCACATCGTCCATGTTGAACGGGGGCTGGAGCTGGCCCACGATCGCCTTCATCGCTGCCCGCCTGTAATCGTTGGTCACCGCATGCCAGTCGCGTTGCACGTCATGTTTCTCTCCGACCAGTGCAAAGGCCTTGGCGATGCCGCTGTGCCAGTCCAGAACCGTGCCGCCGGTGTCGAAGGTGAGTGCCCGATAGTTCATCCGATTTCTCCCTGAGAGTGACGATGTCATCGTCAACCGCCACCCCGGTGGGTTTGCAGGTCAAAGCACTTTTGCAAACGGTAGCGTTGTTCGTCGTTCAGGTCTCGGTAGACAAAGTGCACCTTCAATTGCGGAATCTCCAGCAAGGCGATGCGCCGGGGCGGCAAAGTGTTCCAGCGCAACTCAAGCGAGCCACCGGCCCAGGTGGCCACACTGTGGCCCGCTGGGGCATCGACGCTAAGTTCCGCCTCGGGCAGGGCGCGAGGCAGCCATGAAACCAGCTCGGTTTCCGTACAGCCCATGACCCGTTCAAACGTCTCGGGAACGAAACTGGGTGTCATGAGCGTGCCTGATCAGTCGACCTTGTAGGCAGCGAAGCGCTCGTCCAGCTTCGTGCCAAAGGCGTGGTTGGAATAGTTGCTGAGCACCTTTACCGATATTGCCAACACGATGTAGAGCAGGTCGCGTTCCTGGTAGCCCGCGTCCAGAAAGGCCTTGACGGTTGCCGGGCTGGGCTGGCCCAGACTCTTGACCGTGTCGGTGGTAGTGGCGAACAGAGCCGCCAGCTTGGGGTCGGGGATCGGCTGTTGCATGCGGATGGCCTGCAGCACGGGCGCGGGCACACCGGAGACCTTGTCCGCGATCATGCTGTGCGCGGCGGTGCAGTAGGTGCAGCCGTTGGTCTGGCTCACCGCAAGGAAGACCACTTCCTGCTCCGTGGGGGTCAGGCCCGACTCGCTGCGGAACAGCGCATAGCCGTGCAGGTAGGTGCTCAGCACCGCTGGCGCGTTGGCCATGTTGGCGTACATGTTCGGGATGAAGCCCACCTGCTTCTGAGCCGTGTCCAGAATGGCCTTCTGGGCGCCTTCGGCGCTGGCAGGATCGATGGACTTGAGCTGGTGGATGTATGGGGCGGCTGACATGAGAACGATACTCCTGGGAGGTAGTTGCAAGGCTTCAACGGACGACTGCTGCGGCGTACGCTGAACACATCCCCATGTTAGGCGGTCATCATGGTCAGCTAATGACCAGCCGTCTCCATTTCCATACCCGATGTTTCCTGCAAGGCAATCACCCAGGCGCTTGCTGCCGAATCCATTGCCCCGGTGTGAGCCCGATCCGGCGCATAAACGCACGCGAAAGAGCGCTCGCGCTTCCGTAGCCCACGTCGTCGGCCACCTGCTTGATCGATGCGCCGCGCGCCAGCAGACGTTGCGCCGTCATCACGCGCCATGCGGCGAGGTAGTCTGCCGGGGTCTGGGCCGTTACTTCGCGAAACCGCGTCGCAAATCGGGCGCGGGACATGCCGGCCAGTTGCGCCATGGTGGGCAAATCCCATGAGCGCTCGGGATGTTCGTGCAGCCCAGCCAGAACGCGCCCAAGTTGGGCATCGGCCAGGCCTGCCAGTGCACCGCCTTGCGTGACGCCATGGGCCATGCAGTGGCGCAGCAGGCGGACCATCAGCACCTCACACAGGCGGTCCAGCACGCCCTGGCGGCCGGGGTGTTCGTGAAAGGCCTCTTCAAACATCAGATCCAGCAAGGCGTCCACGCCGGGCATGTGTACCAGGGGCACCTGCACCAGATCGGGCAGCGATGCCGTGACCGGATTGGCACCCGACTCCCCGAACTGCACCGTGGCACAGACCACATCAGCGCCAGGTCCGTCGTCGGCCACCAGCCGGTGCTGATCGGGGCGTGGCAGAAACATCAAGGTGGGCTCATCGACCGTGAAGCGGCGCCGCGTTACGCCGCGGACCTGCACCGATCCGCTGCGGATCAGGTGCAGATGCCCTCGCCGCGTGTCGTGTTCAAAGTCGTGGACGCCGCAGATATTGCCGGTGTAGAACACACCGGCTTGCAGGGAGAAGCTGTTGAGCAGCGAGGCCATGGCGTCCATGGCTGAATGATACTTGCGGTCAATGATCAGGCTGATTCAATGTCTTTTCGTTTCGATGTTTTATTGCCTTCCACAATGGCAACCAGGTCGTGGTCTCCGCATCGCTCAGCCGTAGCGAACCTTTGGCTGCCGCCTCGCACAGGCGCTGCAGCGCGCCGGGCTGGGGCGTGACCGGGCCAGCAAAACACAGTGTGCCTTCGTTGTTTGCGATCAGGATCATGGGGAAAGTCGTGATGTCTGCCTCGTCCAGCTCGGCTTCGAAGTCCTCCACATCCACCCAGTGTGTGCGCCATTCGGGCTGTGCTTCGGCCACTGTCGTGAACACAGGCAGGTACTCGCGGCAGGCGCCACACCATGCGGCGCACAGACACACCACGTTCATCTTCACGCCTGCGCGCCGGACTGGCCGGCCGCGTCCAGAAACGCCAGCAGGGGTTCATAGCCTTCGTCGCGAAGGGCCTGTCCCCGCGTGCTGAACACACCCGGGTTGCCCTTCACTCCATGGCCTTCCAGCAGGCGGTTCATGAAGTTGAACAGGCACACGGTGAGCACGGCGTCGTGCAGCGCTGCCTCGCTCCACCCGGCGGAAAACACGGCTTGTGCGTCCTGTTCCGTCATGCGGGTGGGCTCCAAGGTGAGCTTGCGCGCGTAGCGCAGCAGGGGTTTGAGCCGCTCCTCGACTAGGGCCGTGTCGATGTCGGACAGCAAGGACTCCAGCACGTCTGCACCCAGACCGAAGGCCTGCGCGGTCTGTGAATGCACGCCGTAGCAGTACTGGCAAGCGTTCAGCCCGGACACGTAGGCCGCAATCAGCTCCTTGTGGGCGGGCTCCAGCGGTCCGGCGTTTCTAAGGGCAGCGGTGTGAAACGCGATCAGCGCGCGACCCGCTTCAGGGTTCAGGGTGAGGATGTGGCGCACGCCGGCGTCTGGCGGCAACGAGGGGAAAAAACTCATGGATGGGTTCCTTGTTAATGAACGCTTGCGCAAGTGGCCACATGATGCCGAATGGCTTCGCAGTGCATGGAGTTAGAAGCTTTGCCCGGGGAGAAGCTGTAAAGACAATTTCCGGACGTAGAGCACACTTGTTCGACGCGGTGTTGCCTTACTGACGGACATCGTTCAAAGACCAGTCATAGTCAAGGAACGATATGTCGAAACGGCCGCTGCGGATTCGATCCCGGCCGGATGGTGAGTCCGACAATAGATCCGCATGCTGTGCAGCAAAAGCCTGCAGCGAAACAATGCCGCGGTCGCCCCGTTTGAAGTCGTCTCCATACCAGTCAAAGATGCGGGAGAGCTGAAGGCGACCACCAGATTCGTCAAACCGGTTGCGCGTGCGGTCCGACATGAATCGGGTGGTCTGCTCCTCCAGCTGTGCGTCGATTCGCGTGGCCACAAAAGCTTCTTCACGCAGCATTGGGCACCCAATGGAGGCGCAATTCACAGCGAAATGCACCCGCGGATCGTCGTAAACGCCCCGCTTGCGGAGCATGCTGTGTTCAATGTCGTCGAGCGACACCTTGGCCCCCAGCAAAGGGATCCACTTCGGCTTCCACGGGCTTGTGAGAAAGCTCCCCAGGTCTTTGATAGAGCGCAGATCCGGATATTTGGTGAGGATCAATTCGAGCGTGAAACCGTTGTAGGCGTTGATGAGGAACGCCTGCCGCTGCGGCATAGAAAAGGCATTGAATGCGGCCTCAGTGACGGCAGACAGTGAAGACAGATAGGCCTTCAGCGTACTGCGGTCTGCTGCGAGGCTGCCATAACGTACCTGAGAAGCTTGTCCATCCCGTAACAGCACCACGTGTCGTTTTAGTAGGTCTGTGAAGACGGCATGGGTGTGGTCAAACGCTGCCGCGTGGCCGTTGCTCAGGTGCCATAGGGCTGGCATGCACGCTGCAGCGGAGATCAAGAAGTGGCGCCGTCCGGGGAGCATGCCTGCTGCCCGTGAGGCATGCCCTGGGGAGGTCTTGCGGGTGGTGTGTTCAGGCAAGTGCTGCATCGGTGCTTTCTGGCAAAAGTTGAAACGGAAAGGTGACGCACTGTCTGACGATTCCAATGCGCGTTTGGTTACAGGCAGTGCAGAATCCGACCGTCTTCAATGCCTTTGATCGGCATCTGACCCCATTTGGGACGATTCTTGTAACCAAAGCAACCGCGCCAACGACATGCCTCTTAAGACAGGTTCCGATGACTTTGAGGCCAGACTCAGGCCGATCTGGCTTCGGGCGCAGCACGGCGATGAAACAGCGTACCGTGAGGCCCTGGAGCAGATCGCGATGCGCATCCGGGGATTCCTGCGGCGGCGCATGCAGTCGATGCCGGACGAGATCGAGGACCTGGTACAGGAAACGCTGCTGGCATTGCACCTGCAACGCGGCACATTCGATCCGTCCATGCAGGTCCATGCCTGGGCCACGGCGATTGCCCGCCACAAGCTGGTGGATCTGTGGAGACGCAGGGGGCGGCGCGAGAGTCTGCACGATGCACTGGACGATGTGGATGAGAACTTGCTGGCGGCAGAGCCAGTCGAAGACGGTGTACAGCGCGATCTGGAAAGGCTGCTTCAGGCGCTGCCGGAAGCGCAGAGGCAGGCCATTGTTCTGACGAAGGTGGAAGGTTTGTCGGTGTCGGAGGCATCGACACGCACCGGAATCTCAGAATCGGCCATCAAGGTACAGGTCCACAGGGGGTTGAAACGACTGGCGCAATGGGTTAAGGACACAGGATCATGAAGACACAGACACTGATTGAAATGCTTGCCAAAGGCGCCGGGCCTGCCCAGCCGGCGCCAGTGCTTCAGCGCATGGCCCCGGTGATGGCGCTGGGCTTGATCGCCAGCGCATTGTTTGCGCTGGTGAGCGCAGGGGCCATTCCGGCGGCCATGTGGTCCACGCCGGCGCCGTGGATGAAGCTGATCTACGGGGCCGGCCTTGCGCTGTCGGCTGGGTGGTTGACAGCCCGGCTGTCGCGCCCGGTGGCGCGCACGCAGTGGCCCGTGAGGGCACTGCTGGCTGTCTTCGCGGTGATGTTTGGCATCGGTGCCGTCGCCTTGCTCACAGCCGCGCCAGAGCAGCGCGCATCCGCCTTGCTTGGTGAGACCTGGCTTACTTGCCCCA
This sequence comes from Hydrogenophaga sp., assembly GCA_025458415.1. Taxonomy (GTDB): domain Bacteria; phylum Pseudomonadota; class Gammaproteobacteria; order Burkholderiales; family Burkholderiaceae_C; genus Hydrogenophaga. Next base: position 31,165 of record JALOSN010000001.1, on the reverse strand, counting down.
GAAACGTGGTGCTGCTGTCGCTACCGGCGCTGGCTGGTGCGCTCTGGGCGCTGCGCGGTCTGGCGCCGACCCGGTTGGGCGCTGCCGGCTTCAACGCCGGATTGATGGCCGGTTCACTGGGTGCCATGGGTTATGCCCTGGTGTGTCCGGAGGTGTCGGCCACGTTCGTCGCGGTCTGGTATTCGCTCGGCATTCTGCTCACGGGTTTGGTGGGCGCCTTGCTTGGACCTCGGCTGTTGAGGTGGTAGGTCGGCGTGGCCGCCCCTGATAAGGTTTTTTCTGAAATGCTGTAACGAAAGGGCCATGTCGAACGACTGACAGGTTTAACGCTTGTCTATCCGTCCGAATGCCCTATGCACGACACCCTGCCGCTGCTCACCACAACCGACTTTCCCGCCATCCGGCGCCACCCGCTGACCACGCTTCAGGTCAACCTGGGATACCGCTGCAACCAGTCCTGCCTGCATTGCCACGTCAATGCCGGCCCCAACCGCACCGAAATGATGGACGGGGGCACGGTGGACCTGGTGGTCGAGGTGCTGAAGGCGCGGGGTATCACCACACTGGACCTCACTGGCGGCGCGCCAGAACTCAGCGCCCATTTCAGGCGCCTTGTGGTGGCGGCCCGGAGCCTTGGCGTCGAGGTGATTGACCGCTGCAACCTGACCATCCTCAGCGAGCCAGGCCAGGGCGACCTGGCCGCTTTTCTGGCCGAGCAAGGCGTTCAGGTGGTGGCCTCCATGCCGTGTTACTCCCCGGCCAACGTCGACCGCCAGCGTGGCGACGGAGTATTCGACCTCAGCATCGCCGGCCTTCAGCAACTCAATGCGCTGGGCTATGGCATCGAGGGCAGCGGGCTCACGTTGAACCTCGTCTACAACCCGCAGGGCCCGTCGCTGCCACCGCCCCAGGGCGCGCTGGAGGCCGACTACAAGCGCGAACTGCTGCAGCACTTCGGCATCCGCTTCAACCACCTGTTTGCGCTGACCAATATGCCGGTGCAGCGCTTCGGCAGCACCCTGGTGTCCAAGGGCACGTTTGCCAACTACATGCAGCTGCTGCGCCAGTCGTACCAAGCGCACAACCTGGACACCGTGATGTGCCGCTCCATGATCAGCGTGGACTGGCAGGGCGATCTCTACGACTGCGATTTCAACCAGATGCTGGGGTTGCCGGCCCGCCTGGGCAAGGCCTACCGCCCGCACTTGCGGGACCTGCTGCAGGCCAACCCGGAAGGCGAGTCGATCCGGATCGCCGACCACTGCTACGGCTGCACCGCTGGCCAGGGCAGCAGCTGCGGTGGTGCGCTGGAGTCGGCTGGCCCTGCCACCGCTACCGTTTCTGTTCACGCCGTGCGCAACGGCCACGCCCAGCCCGTTCCAACAGGAGAAACCCCATGACCCTTTTCACCCGCTGGCTTGCCAGCCTGTTCCTGCTGCTTGCAGCGTTTTCCGCACAGGCGCAGACCACGCCGCTGAAGTTTGGTGTGGGCATGTTCCAGCCGGATCGCGAGCGCAACGATGCCACCTACCGGCCGCTGGCCCAGCACCTGTCCGAGCGGCTGGGCCGACCGGTGGAGTTGCGCACGGTCGACAGCTGGGAAGGGCTGGCCAAGTCGCTGGCCAACGGCGAGACAGATATGGCCCTGATGGGTCCCTGGGGCTATGTGCTGGCCAACCAGGCGGCCGATGCGCAGGTAGTCTCGACCATTCTGTACGAGGGCAAGCCTGAGTACTTCGCCATGATCATCACGCACCCGGACTCGGGCATTGAGTCGGTGGCAGACCTGAAGGGCCGTACCTTCGCCTTCGGCGACAAGGGTTCCACCTCCGGCTACCTGATTCCGCTGCATTTCTTCATGAAGCAGGGCATTGATCCGGCGAAACATTTTTTGCGGGTGCTGCACACCAAGCACCAGGCAATCCAGACCCAGGTCACCGCCGGACAGATCGACGCTGGCGCCGACTACAACCGCAACCGCGACGCCATGATCGCGCAGGGTCTGATCAAGGCCGAGCGCTCAAAGATCATCTGGCAGTCCGACCCCCTGCCCAACGACGCCTTTGCTGTGAGTGAGGCGCTCTACAACGACAAAGCCTTCGTCGCGCGCCTGCAAACCGCGCTGGCCGAGGTGGGCCCCTTGCTCAAGACGCAGTCCAAGCTGCTGCCACCGAGCTACACCGGCTTCGTCAACAGCGACAACCGGGCCTACAAACCGATCCGGGACGCGGGCTTGGCCACTGGCACCCTGCAACCCAAGTGAGCGTGTTGCAGGTCCAGCCGGCGATCTGGCCATGGCATTGGTCGGGCAGGGCGCGCTTCGCGCTGCTGGTGCTGGCTTATGCGCTGCTCATAGCGGTTTGCCTGGGAAGCCTCTGGGCGGCGGGCGAGCTGTCGATGGGCCGCAACCCCGTGGCCAACCTGATCAAGTCGGTCGGTGAGTTTGCGTACCCAAGCTTTCTGGACCTGTGGTTCGGCTCTGAACGGCTGGAATACCGCAGCGACGACGGCACCTTGCTGCGCGTGGAGAACCGCCGCGTGGTGGAGGCTGATTTTCTGGCGGCGCTGGGGCGCGCCACCTGGGTCACGTTTCAGATCGCTACCCTGGGATCGCTGCTGGGCGCCTTGCTGGCCTTGCCAGTGGGCCTGCTCAGTGCACGCAACCTAGGCGCGCCGCGCTGGCTGGCCTGGGGAAGCAAAGGCCTGCTGGACGTGCTGCGCGCCATCCACACCCTGGTGTTCGGACTGGTGTTGGTCGGCATCGTGGGCCTGGGGCCAACCGCCGGCATCCTGGCGATTGCGCTGCACTCCATGGGCACCTACGGCAAGCTGTACGCCGAGTCGGTCGAGTCGCTGGACATGGGAGCCATCCATGCCGTACAGGCCACTGGGGCATCGCGCACGCAGGTGTTCTTCAACGCCGTGTGGCCGGCTGTGCTGCCCCAGTTCGTGTCGAACCACCTCTACATCTGGGAGTTCAACATACGCGATTCGACCATTCTGGGCCTGATTGGCGCTGGTGGTCTGGGTCTGTTGATCTCGGAGGCGGTGAGCCTGTTCCAGTGGAGCCGCCTGGCCACCATTCTGCTGGTCGTCATTGCGCTGGTGGTGGTGTTCGACGCCTTGTCAAGGCGCATCCGTCAGGCATTGCTGTGAGCTCAGAAAAGCACGTCATTCACATCCGCAATCTGGCCGTGAAAGCTGGTGCGCGGACCTTGCTGCGACTGGACGAACTGCACATTGGCGCCGGCGAGCGGGTGGCCATTGTCGGGCACAACGGTGCGGGCAAATCGACCCTTCTGCGGGTGCTCGGAGGCCTGCTGGTGCCCACCGAAGGTACAGTCAGCGTGCTGGGGCGGCGTCTGCAGGAGCCGGTGTCCAACGCCGCGCTGCGCGCCTGGCGAAGTGAGGTGGGCCAGGTCATGCAGGGTCTGCACATGGTTTCGCGTTTGAGCGCGCGCGAGAACGCGCTGATCGGCGCCCTGGGGCGCCTGAGCGGCTGGCGCAGCTGGAGCCGCCTGTACCCGGCAGCGCTGGTGGCAGAGGCCAACGAGGCGCTTGCCCTGGTCGGGCTGCAGGGCAGAGGCGACAACCGAACCGACCGGCTTTCTGGCGGTGAGCGACAGAAGCTCAGCATCGCGCGTTTGTACCTGCAGCGCCCACGCCTGATCCTGGCCGACGAACCCACGGCCAATCTGGACCCGGCCGCCGCCGCCGATGCCTGCCGCTGGCTGGGCAGCGTGGCCCGCGGCGCCACACAAATCACCGTGGTTCACCAGCCCGCGCTGCTGCCGCTGCTGGCCGACCGGGTGATCGGCCTGCGCGACGGCGCGCTGGTCTTCGATCTGCCCACCGCCGACGTGGATCCCGCCCGGCTTGAGGCGCTCTACGAATCTGGTGTTCCAGGCAATCGCTCGCCCCTCGAAGTTCTCTCTCACCATTCGCCACCACAGCCTCTGGGGACGTCAAGTCGCCGGCCTTTGGGCGCCACAGCCTGACAGCCAGGCTGACAAGGAAATCGATCATGACGCTGGAAGTGATTCCCCCGCCAAGCACAGAGGATCCAATGAACCGTGACACGATGGCCGCTGTCGCAGGCAGAAGCTGCCCGTTGCACTACCGCTATGCGCCATCGGTGTTCGCCAGCAAGGCACCAGAGCACTTGTCGGCCCTTGATGTGCTTTATGTGGTGGGCGGCCTTTACGGCAACGAGGCTGCACTGGAGCGCGTGGTCGAGTTGTTTGTGCGCGAACGCGGGCGCGCTCGCATGGTCTTCAACGGCGACTTTCATTGGTTTGACGCTGATCCCGCCGTGTTCACCCGCATCCAGCAATCGGTGATGCGCTTTGATGCCTTGCGTGGCAATGTGGAGACCGAGCTGGCCGACGAGAATGCAGACGCCGATGCCGGCTGCGGTTGCGCCTACCCCGACTGGGTGGGAGACCAGGTGGTCGAACGCTCGAACCGCATTCACAAAGCGCTGCGCAGATGCGTCACACCTGATCAGCAGCACGAACTCCGGTCCTTGCCGATGTGGCTGCGCGCCGATGTCGGCCCACTGCGCCTGGGCGTGGTGCATGGCGACGCGCAGTCGCTGGCCGGCTGGGGCTTTGCACAGGAGCACCTGCGCGACGCCGCCCACCGCGAGGCCGTGAAACGCTGGTTCGACGAGGCTGACGTGCACGCCTTTGCCAGCACGCACACCTGTCTGCCCGTGTTCCAGCGCCTAGCTTCAAAGCAAGACCACGCACGCTGGGTGTTCAACAATGGCGCCGCTGGCATGCCCAACTTTCAGGGCGATGCGGCGGGGCTGATCACCAGAATCGCCCGCACGCCGTTTACTGGTCCCGAGCGCCGCTTCGGCGTGTTCGAGTGCGGGGTTCACATCGACGCCATCGCCATCGAGACCGACACCACCGCCTGGCAAACACAGTTTCAACAACTGTGGCCCGAGGGCAGCGATGCCCACGCCTCGTACTTCAACCGCATCCAGCACGGCCCGGCCTACCAACTGCAGGATGCCGTGCGCCAAGAGGAGAACTGAACCATGCTCGCCATCATCGGAGGCACCGGCCTTTACGAACTCGACGGCCTCGACATCCACGAACGCCTGGGCGGTGACACTCCGTTTGGAGCACCATCAGGCGAGGTGTTGCGCGGCACACTGCACGGTCAAACGCTACTGTTTCTGGCACGACACGGGGCAGGACACCGGCTGCTGCCGCACGAGGTGAACTACCGCGCCAACGTGTATGCGCTCAAGCGCGCTGGCGCCACCATGATGCTGGGGTTTTCAGCGGTGGGCAGCCTGGCCATGGAAGTTGCACCCGGCGACCTGGCCATGCCGGAGCAATACATCGACTGGACGCGGGCTGCGCGGGAGCGAACATTCTTCGGCGGCGGTGTTGCGGCGCTTGTCTCTACCGCCATGCCGGTGAGCGGTGCGCTGGTCGATTCGGTCGTGGCGGCCGCTGAACGGGCCGGGTTGTCGGTACACAGGGGTCTGACCTACGCCTGCGTGGACGGCCCGCGCCTGGGCACGCAGGCCGAGAGCCATCTGCTGCGCCAGATGGGTTGCCACCTGGTAGGCATGACCAACGCGCCCGAGGTGTTTTTGGCCCGTGAGGCCCAGATGGCCTATGCCACCGTGGGGCTGGTGACCGACTACGACTGCTGGCTCGACGACCCCGCGCAACATGTCAGCGTGTCCGCCGTGTTCGAGCTCTACGGCCAGAGCCTGGCCAAGGCGCGCCGACTGCTGGACGCGCTGGTGTCGGGCGCGCTCCCGGTGCCCGAGACCTCGATCCGCACGGCACTCTCCGGGGCGCTGCTCACGCCCGACGAAGCGATGTCCGAGGCTCAGAAGGCCTGGGTTTCCCAACTGCGGTTGTGATCCGGTCTTGAATGCAGTTCCGCGACACCGCAGAACTTTCGGATCACGCCTGTGTCGCACCCTCGAAGTAGCCAGACCTGCACTACCCCCACACCAAGGAGACCCCTATGCGAATTTTTCGTACGCTCGTTGCACTCGTTCTTTCCGCCGCAGTCGGCCTGGCCAGTGCCGCCGACGGCCTGATCGCCGTCAAGAGCCCCCACGGTGCAAAGGCCACCATGGACCGCCTGGAGGACATCGTGAAACAACGCGGTCTGAACGTGTTCGCGCGCATAGACCATGCCGCCGGTGCCACCAAGGTGGGCAAGACCCTCCGGCCGACCGAAGTGCTCATTTTCGGCAACCCGCAAGGCGGAACGCCTTTCATGGAGTGCGCGCAGTCGGTCGGCGTCGACCTGCCGCTGAAGGCGCTGGTGTGGGAAGACGCAGCAGCACAGGTCTGGATTGGCTACAACGATCCGGCCTACCTTGCCCAGCGCCATGGTGCGGCCCAGTGCCCCGTGGTGGAGAATCTGAGCAAGGCACTTGAAGGCATCGCAAGCGCGGCGACCGCCCCCTGATCACCCAGGCTCAAGCGGTCTGAGAGGGCGTCCCTTGCGCCTCTGCGGCTGGCAGCCAGCTCAGGGGCAGCCAGCGCAGGTCCTCGGGCTCATCAATGTCGTGCAGCGCTGGCAAGGTGGCCAGGCGCCATCCCAGCCTTTCGATTCGGGACTGCGTCACCTCGGCCACACTGGGCGTGCTCCAGGCGATGTCCTGAAACAGGCTGGCGTCGAAGCGGTTCATCGCGAGCAAGACATAGCCACCGTCAAAGGCCGGTACCAGGGCGGCATCACAGGTGCAAAGGCCATTCGCCGCCGCTCGAATCCGTTCGGCCGTGAGGTCTGGGCAATCGGTCCCCATCAACAACACCGGCTGGCCCGCGCCCAGCGTGCGCCTTGCAGCGCGCGCCATGCGCTCACCCAGGTCACCCTGGCCCTGATCGCTCACGCTCAACGCGGAAGGATGGTGCGGCAACAGCCCCGACCAAATGGGGTCTTGCGGTGCTGGCGTGACACACACTTCCACGGTGCCGATCCCACTGGCCAGTGCCTGCTCCACCGCATGCCTCAGCATCGAGGCTGCGAGCCGGGCTGCTCCACTGGCACCCAGTGCCGGGATCAGTCGTGTCTTGGCGAAACCTTCAACGGGGGCTTTGGCGAAGACGATGATATGAACAGCGTTGGTCATGTGTGTGCTATTGGTACAGCTGCGCCAGCCGATCGGCAGGTGCGCCGCGCCAATAGGCCCAGCGAAGACGCCACATCAGAAGGATGGTTCGCCAGATGCCATGGCGCCCCCACCGGCGCCCCGAGGTCTGCACCGTGTCGGCAATGCAAGCCGGGTGGGCGCATTTCAGCAGACGTCTGGACAGTTCAATGTCTTCCATCAATGGCTGGTCAGGGTATCCCCCCACCGCAGTGAAGGCCTTTCGGGTGACAAAAATGGCCTGGTCACCGGTGGCGATGCCGGTCCATCGAGACCGCAGGTTCATCAGTTTGGCGACCACGCGCAGCATCGGGTGAGCCCCGTCAATGGTCACGTCGAATCGGCCCCAGGGAGCGCCTGACAACTGGATCGCGCGCCGGATGGTGATGATCGCCCCTTCGGGCAATGAGGTGTCAGCATGCAGGAACAGAAGCATTTGGCCCGTGGCATGAGCGGCGCCATGGTTCATCTGCCGGGCGCGCCCGCATGGCGAAAACAGTACCTGAAAGCCCGCCTGTCTTGCCAGTTCGTTACAGCCGTCGTTGCTGCCACCGTCCACGATCAGCACCTCACAGCCCTGCTGTTTCAGCAAGGACAAACGTCGCAGCAGGCGAGGCAATTCCGGTGTCTCATTGAGCATGGGGACGATGACGGAAGAACGCATGCCTGCTTTTGGTCAGTTCAGCCCTGCGCCGTCGTTGAAGCGGTAGAAATAGTTCCCATCGATGAAGCCATGCTCCCCGGTGACATGCTCAAAAAATCCGAACTGCATCAGGCGATGCAGGATCAGCTGGCTTTCATGGCGCGTGATGGCATGCTTGGCGCACAGGACGTCCACCGCATCCTGGCCTACCCAGCAACCTGGGTAGTTCTTGCCGAGATGGCTTCGATCCACCACCACCAGCCGATCCTTCACTGCCTGCAAGGCCTGCGCGGTGTTGATCTGCGCGATTTGCGCTGGCGCCCTCATGCGGAAAAAGTAGGCCTCGTCGGCAAACGCCTGCTCATGTGCCACGTGGTACATCAGCCCCAGGCCTTGCAACGCCTGACCGACCTCAATCACTTGTGCGCGTTCGAGTTGGAAATGTTGCGCCAACCACTGAACGGCCTCCGCAGCGATGAAACAGGCAGGGTACTTCCTGAGGTGGTAGCTTCGGTCGCGAATGTCCAGCTTGAACTGGAGCAGGTCTGCCAGGGCTTCGGCTTGCAGTCCTGTGCGGGCACGGATGAGCGAACGGGGCGTGAGGCGTGACTGCGATCCAGGTACTGCGCGCAGATACCGGTCGAGATCTTCTGCAGACAGCGCGCGCGAACCAGCCTCGCCTGCGACCAGGTCGAGCGCTCTTCGAAGGGGCGACGACGAGGAGCTGTTCATAAAGGAAACCACCAGATCGGCAAATCCCAGCGACTGGACCCATGCGCGGTCAGCGGAGCTGACATATCCGGCGGCCAGGCGGGTCAGCACCGTTCGCGCTCTGAGGGCTTGCGGCCAGGATTTGAGGAGTTGGTCGAACCGGTTAACGACTTTGGGCAACGCGTTGGACACATCCAGGAAAACGATTGCGGTTGTGTCCATTGCCAGTCGCTGCAGCAATTCCGCATATGCAGCTCCTGGCGGTGGCAAGTTCACTGGAACGCATTTCATCGCCTGCAAGCCGGCACGTAGAGCGTCCCGGTCCGGGCCGTCGGGCAGTTGCAGGTAGACCTGAGGGGTGTTTGATCTGGTCATGTTGTGTCTCCGTCAGCCTCGGCGCCAAGCGTGGTAGCGGCCCAGCCAGGCCAGCACACCCTGGGGCGCATGAGCACGTTTCCATTCACCTGCCGCGTACTTGTTCGCCTCGGCCAGGGTGGGGTAGGTGTGGATGGTGCCCAGGATCTTGTTCAGGCCCAGACCGTGCTTCATTGCCAGCACGAACTCGGCCAGCAGGTCACCCGCGTGTTCACCGACGATGGTCACGCCCAGGATGCGGTCCTTGCCCGGCACGGTCAGCACCTTGACAAAGCCGTGTGCAGACCCGTCGGCGATGGCGCGGTCCAGGTCGTCGATGCCGTATTTCGTGACCTCGCAAGGGATGTTCTTTTCCCTGGCTTCCTGCTCGTTCAGTCCCACGCGCGCGACTTCTGGTTCGATGAATGTCGCCCAGGGGATCACCGAATAGTCGACCTTGAACTTCTTGAAGCTGCCGAACAGGGCATTGACTGCAGCGTACCAGGCCTGGTGACCTGCGGTGTGGGTGAACTGGAATGGCCCGGCCACATCACCTGCAGCAAAGATATTGGGGTACAGCGTTTCCAGGTATTCGTTGACCACCACCGTGCGCTCGGTCGGTATGCCGAGTTCTTCCAGTCCGTACCCCTGCAACCGAGCTACGCGCCCGACCGCGCAAAGCAAGGTGTCGAACTCGATGCGCTGCTCCTGGCCCTGGTGCTCCACCACGATGAACTTGCGTTCCCCTTCGAGTTCGCAACGCAGCGCCTTGTGTCCGGTGAGCACCGCCACACCGTCGCGTTGCAGCGAATCACGGGCAAGGTCCGATACTTCTTGGTCTTCCCGGATCATGATGCGCGGGGCCATTTCCACCTGCGTGACCTGAGAGCCCAGGCGCGCAAAACTTTGCGCCAGTTCGCAACCAATGGGACCGCCGCCCAGCACCACCATGCTTGAAGGTGGCGCATCGAGCTTTGCGAACTCATCCCAGAGCGTGTCGCTGGTGACGTAGCCCACGTCGTCCAGTCCGGGCAGAGGCGGAACAAACGGCCTGGCACCAGCAGCAATGACGATGCTGCGGGTGGTCAGGCGCACGACCTTCGGCGAGTCGTTCGGCCCGGTGCCGCCGTCGTTGAGCGTGATTTCAACGGTCCAGGGATCCACAATTCGGGCCCGGCCCTGCAGCACTTCCACACCCAGTTCGGTATAGCGCTCGACGCTGTCGTGTGGCGCGATCTCGCTGATGACGCGGTGGACCCGCGCCATCACCTGCCGGAAACTGAAAGCGGGCGTTGCAGCCTCCAGGCCGTAGTGGTCGGCACGGCGCATCTGGGTAGCGAGCTTGGCCGACTTGATCAGCGCCTTGCTGGGCACACAACCATAGTTCAGGCAGTCGCCTCCCATCTTGTGCGCCTCAACCAGCGTGACCTTGGCCTTGACGGCCGCAGCGATGTAGGAAGTGACCAGTCCCGCAGCACCGCCACCGATCACGACCAGATTGCGATCGAAGGACTTGGGGCGCTGCCACTTGGCGTAGACGCGCCGGCGTTGAATGAATCCGACGACGGATTTGGCCACCATGGGGAAGATGCCCAGAAGAACAAAAGACAGCAGCAAGCCCGGCGACAAAATGCCCGAGAGACTGGAGAGCTGTGCCAGCTGGGTTCCGGCGTTCACGTAGACCAGGGTGCCCGCAAGCATGCCCAACTGGCTGACCCAGTAGTAGGTGCCGGTGCGAATCGGGGTCAGGCCCATGAGCAGGTTGACCAGAAAAAACGGGAAGACCGGGATCAGGCGCAGCGTGAACAGGTACAGCGCGCCGTCTTTGGCAATGCCGTCGTTGATGGCCTTGAGTCGGTCGCCGAAGCGCGCCTGCACGCTGTCGCGGAACAGGTATCGCGAGGCCAGAAAGGCCAGTGTGGCGCCTAAGCTGGAGGCAAACGAGACGATGAGGGTGCCGGCGGCCAGTCCGAACAAGGCGCCAGCGGCCAGGGTGAGAATTACCGCGCCAGGAAGGGACAAGGCGGTGGCCAGCACGTACAGAGCAAAGAAGCCGAGTGCGGTGGCGATGGGGGACGCTGTGCGAATGGCCTCGAAGTCTCCCAGGCGCTCCTGCACGGCGGCGAGTGTCAGATACCGGTCCAGTCCAAGCCCGAAATAAGCAGTGACCATCAGCGCAAAGATTAGGATGATCAGGATTTTTTTCATGGGGCCGTGGGTGGGTGGATTCAAGCCTTGGCAATCTTTTATTGCCAATCCTTCCCGTCAGTCGCCGGCGGGCCTGTGTGGGTTACAGCTGGTTTCCGAAACACACTGGATTGCGGCACTTCTTCACGGAATGAGCACCAAGGGCTCCAGCGCGTCAGAAGCGCCGCTGATGCGCCCGATGGCGGCCGTCTGCTCATAGCCCGCCGCCTTCAGCGCGCGGATGCAATCGGCCGCAAGGGCAGCGGGCACGCTGGCCAGCAGGCCGCCCGCCGTCTGCGGGTCGAACAACAGCGGGTAGCGCGGATCTTTCACGAAGTCTTCGGCGTTACGCAGGGCGCGGCGCAACCGCACATTGGCCGGTTGCAATGAACTTACGATGCCGGCCTCCACACAGGCCACTGCGCCATCGAGCAAGGGCAGGGCGCTCAGCTGAAGTTCGGCGTCCACGCCCGAAGGGCGGGTCATTTCCACCAGATGGCCCAGCAGGCCGAAACCTGTCAGGTCGGTGCAGGCAGTGGCGCCGTGTTCGCGCAAGATCTGTGCACCGGCCTGGTTGGACACCACCATGGATTTGAGCGCCGCGTCGATCCAGCGCCCCTTGGCCGCGTGTTGTGCGTGGGCAGCGAATAAGGTGCCGGTGCCCATGGGTTTGGTGAGCAGCAACACGTCACCCGGCAACATGCCGCCCTTGCGCATCAAGCCTTCCATGCGTTCGTCGATCAGGCCGTTGATGGCAAAGCCCAATGCCAGCTCGCGGCCCTCGCCGGTGTGCCCGCCGACCAGGCTACAGCCCGCGGCATTGAGCACTTCGATCGCGCCCGTCATCATCTGCAGCAGCAGGTCTTCCACCTTGGCCTCCAGGCCTGGCGGCACGGTGGCAATGGCGGTGGCGGACTGCGGCTCGGCCCCCATGGCGAAGATGTCGCCCAGCGCGTGGTTGGCCGCCACCTGGCCGAACAGGTAAGGGTCGTCGATGAAACTGCGAAAAAAATCCACCGTGTGCACCATGGCCTTACCGGGTGGCACGCGCACCACGGCAGCGTCGTCGGGCGAATGCAGGCCGATCAGCACGTCGTCGCGCTCCACCGGTTGCAGGTGGCCCAGTGCGCGCGTCAGGATGCTGGCACCCACCTTGGCGCCGCAGCCGCCGCATCGCATGGCAATGGCTGATATGGCCTGGCGCGATTCTTCGGCGCTCAACGCCAGGCCGCTGGTGGGCGCTGCCGTTGACGCCGCACCGGGTGTCATCGCGGGCAGCTCGGTGAATTTGCGCATGAAACGGCGGTCGATCCAGTCTTTCCAGGTCCAGACCCAGGCGCCGGCGAAACCCAGACGACCACGTGAGGCCACGGCGTAGCGGTCTCCGGTGGAGATCAGTGCCAGCCAGCTGCGTTGCGGCCTGTAAGCCACCAACGGCTGGCCACGCAACTGCAGACGCAGGTTCTTTGCCAGTGGCGCGCCCATGCGCACAGCGAACACGCCGGCTTTTTCCAGCGGACGTGCCGTAAACGAAGCCACGTCGCCCGCAGCAAAGACCTTGGGGTCATTCAATGACTGCAGCTGTTCATTCACCTGGATGAATCCTTGCTGGTCCAGTGCCAGGCCCGTGGATTGAAGCCACGCCGGACCACTGGCCTGCGTGACCCAAAGGGTTTCGTCGGCGTCGAAGGCGCGATCGTCCTGCGTGTGCAGGCAGCCGGGTGAAACCTCGGAGACCTTGGCGCGCGTGTGTACCGACACATGGCGCACCTGCAGAACCCGTAGGAAGCGCTCGCGCACCGAGGGGTTGTGCGTTGGCAGAATGCTGTTGTCGGCGGTGATCAAAACGAAGTGCAGCAGATCGGGGCTGCGGCCCAGTTTCTGCAATTCCTTGCGCAGCCGGTACTGCATGGACAGCACCAATTCCACACCCCCTGCGCCACCACCCACCACCGCTATGGTGAAGCGACTTTTCAGTTCACGCACGCGCCCCAGCAGGCGCAGCCAGCGCTGGTTGAACTGCGCAATCGGTTTGACCGGTACTGTGTGCGCCTGCGCGCCTTTGACCAGACGCACATTGGGCGTGGAGCCGGTGTTGATGGACAGCAGGTCGTAGGGAACCGAGGGTCTGTCGCGCACCAGCACGCGCTGGTTGGTCCGGTCCAGTCCGGTAACTTCGCCCTGGATGAAGCGCGCGCCGGTAAACGACGCCAGACGGGCCAGGTCGATGTGCACATCGTCAAAGCTGTAGTGGCCCGAGATGTAGCCAGGCAGCATGCCGGAGTAGGGCGTTTCGATGTCGCTGCAGATGAGGGTGATGCGCAGGCCGGGTTCAGGCTGCATGGCCAGCATGCGCAGCGCGACCACATGGCTGTGCCCACCACCAACAAGGACCAAGTCGCGCAGGATGGGTTGTTCTGGGGCTTGCATGCGATGGTCGGTTGAGGATGGTGCTCTGCGGGAAGGGCGGCTTTACAAACCAGGCTTTTCGCTTGTGATTGCGTCGAATGACACCACAAGGTAATAACGGCTTGCACAGCCAAGGTGCGCTCAGTATGGGGTGCGTAGAAGTCGGAGGAGACTTTGCCGAGGCGGGCCTTCCTGAAGAAGACTACCAAAGCGCTATTGGCGTCAGCCCGCGCAACACGAAAGTCGCCGCACGTCCTTGCTGAAGGTCTGAGCCGCCAGCTTCAGTCCTTCGACCATTGTCAGATAAGGGAACAACTGATCTGCCAGTTCCTGCACGGTCATGCGGTTGCGGATCGCGAGCACCGCCGTCTGAATCAGTTCACCCGCTTCCGGCGCCACTGTCTGCACGCCGATGAGCCGTCCGCTTGCCTTTTCAATGACCAGTTTGATGAACCCCTGCGTGTCGAAGTTCGCGAGCGCACGCGGTACGTTGTCCAAGGACAACGTGCGGCTGTCGGTCTCGATCCCGTCGCGATTCGCGACCGCCTCGGTGTAACCCACGGTGGCGACCTGCGGATCGGTGAACACCACCGCTGGCATCACGGACAGGTCGAGGCTTTCGTTCCCGCCAGTCATGTTGATGGCCGCGCGGGTGCCGGCGGCAGCGGCCACATAGACGAATTGCGGCTGGTCGGTGCAGTCGCCGGCGGCATAAATGTGGGGCGTACTGGTGCGCATGCCTTGGTCGATGACGATGGCCCCCTGCGCGTTTACAGCGATCCCCGCCGCTTCCAGCGCAAGGCTGCGTGTGTTCGGTGTGCGGCCGGTAGCGACCAGCAGCTGGTCGGCGCGCACTTCACCATGCACCGTGGTCAGCACGAATTCGCCGTCAACATGGGCAATCTGGCGGGCTTGTGTGTGCTCCTGCACCTTGATGCCTTCGGCCCGGAATGCGGCCGTAATGGCTTCGCCGATGGCCGGGTCTTCGCGGAAGAACAGCGTGCTGCGCGCCAGGATCGTGACCTGGCTGCCCAGCCGGGCAAAGGCTTGCGCCAGTTCCAGCGCGATCACCGACGATCCGATCACGGCCAGGCGTTCGGGAGTGGTGTCGCTGACCAGGGCATCGGTGGATGTCCAGTACGGCGTGTCTTTCAAGCCGGGGATCGGCGGCACGGCCGGGCTGGCACCGGTGGCGACCAGGCAACGGTCGAAGTTCACCACGCGCTCGTCGCCACTGTCCCGTCGTACGGTCAGACATTGGCCGTCTTTGAAGCGTGCTTCCCCGTGCAGCACGGTGATGGACGGAACACCATCCAGAATGCCTTCGTACTTGGCGTGGCGCAGTTCATCGACGCGGGCTTGCTGCTGGGCCAGTAGTTTGCGGCGGTCAATCGTCGGCACAGTCGCTGCAATACCGCCGTCGAACGCACTTTCTCGGCGCAAATGGGCGATGTGCGCCGCTCGGATCATGATCTTGGACGGTACGCAGCCGATGTTGACGCAGGTACCACCGATGATGCCGCGCTCGATCAGCGTGACCTTCGCACCTTTTTCCGCCGCCTTGAGCGCTGACGCCATCGCCGCACTGCCACTGCCGATCACGGCAATGTGCAAACCGGCCCCTTCAAGTGCATCACGACCTGCCGCATCACTTTTGAAATCACCAACCCGGATCGAGCCTTCGAGAACCGTGCCGACACTGCCGGCCTTCAGCAGGGTTCTTGGGTCTTTCATGATCAGTTCTTTACGGATGACGGATAGCCCGCGTCTTCGGTCGCTTTGGTCAGCTTCTGCAGGCTGGTCTTGGCATTGTCAAAGGTGACGACGGCCGTCAATTTTTCATAGCTGACCTTGACATCCTGCACCCCAACCACTTTGGTGAGGGCCATCTTGACGGTAATCGGGCAAGCGGCGCAAGTCATGCCTGGCACCGCCAGCGTGACGGTCTGAGTGGCAGCCCACACAGGAGCCATGAGGGTGGCGAGAGCGAGGGTTGCAAACAGCTTTTTGGTTGGCGCAGAAACCAAGGTTTTCATGGGGATCTCCGGTCAGTACAACAAGGGAAGGACATAGGGGAAGGCAAGCGCCACCAGCACCAGCGCGGCCACGATCCAGAAGATGAGCTTGTAGGTGCCACGCACTTGAGGAATGGCGCATACATCCCCGGGCTTGCAGGCTTGTTCTTGTCGGTAAATGCGTTGCCAGGCGAAGTACAGCGCCACCAGCGCTGCACCGATGAAGAGCGGCCGGTAAGGCTCCAGCACGGTCAGATTGCCAATCCAGGCTCCACTGAAGCCCAGTGTGATCAGAACCAGCGGGCCCAGACAGCAGGTTGAGGCGAGAAGCGCAGCAAGCCCACCGGCGGCAAGGGCGCCACCCCCTTTTTGGTTTTCTGTCATGTGTCTGTCCTGTGAATGCCCGTGCAATGGCTTAAGCTTAAGTCCGTAGTCATGTACGGAGTCAAGCGTTATGAGCACCGTGTTTGAGAATCTCACCATCGGCGCGATGGCCAGGGTGGCCGGGGTCAACCTGGAGACCATCCGCTTTTATCAACGCAAGGGCCTGATGCCTGAACCTGGACGACCACCGGGTGGTGTCAGGCGGTACAACGACGTTGATCTGGCTCGGTTGCGCTTCATCAAATCTGCGCAACGCCTTGGGTTCAGCCTGGATGAAGTGGCAGACCTGCTCACGCTGGAAGATGGATCGCAATGTCGCGAGGCGCGTGAACGAGGGCAGCGCAAACTGGCCGATGTGAGAGCCCGATTGTCAGACCTGCAGCGCATCGAGCAGGTGCTGGCCGACCTGGTGGCGCGTTGCGGATCGACACGTGGACGCGTGCGTTGCCCGTTGATCGCATCGATCCGGGACGGACAAGCCTGACCATCTGGAGATGTTGATCGGCAAACCGCGAACAGTCTCACCAGATACGCCCCAGCATTGCTGTGGACTTGGCTCATGGACTGGTCATCAGAGTACTGCGCGTCAAAGGCTCTTCGGCGTCGGACTGCCATCGAAGGCTGTGAAAGTCAAAACCCTCCGACAGGGTCGGCTTGACCACCGCAAAGTACGGTGACACGTCGAAGTCTCTTGGAGCGAAAAGACTGTGATGACGCACCCGCAGGATTTCTTCCACGCAGCCGGGACATTCCGGGCAATCGCGGCTGATGGAGCTGATCATCGGCAAGATGGGATAGCGGATCGACTGGAACGCCTGGGCGATCAAGGTGGAGCAAATGGCTCGCGTCGGGTCCCCGCTGCCCAGGGACAGCATGCGCCGCCGAAAGCGCGATGGCACTGGCGGCGTTGGCAGCAGGTAGCGGGCCAGATCCCACACATTGCGCAAGTCGTATTGGTGACCAAGGCGAGCGACCGCATACCTGACCACTTGCCTGATCTCGTCCGCACTCAACCCGACCGGGCGACAGATGCGGGTGTGGTACCCCTCGTAAATCTCGGCAGGCACACTGCGCACGCCATCCGAGACGTCGGCTTCCACGAAGCAATGATCGGGTGCAGCACGTTTGGTGGCCAGTGCCTCAGTACCCACGTACAGGGACGCATGAGACCAGGTGGACTGGGTCAGGTACTTGATGGCGGTGCTGAATCGGCTGTGGCCTTCCACCAGCAGCACATCCCCGGGCATCAACGAGGTACGTAGTCGCTCGGCGCTGGTAGGTGGCGCGCTGCCGTGCTGGTGAACCTCTGCGGAGAGGTAGCTGGCCAGGTGTGAGCCGAGCCAGCCAGACACCGTACCCATGCTGGTCTCCCGCGTGCCAGCGCGCTCAGCGCCCGTGGCGACTGGCAATCCAGGCGTCGATCGACAGCTTGCCCGGACCGTGGGCCATGAGGTAGAGCAACACGGCGGCCCAGGTGCCATGGGTGGCGTAAGCGTCGGGATAGACGAAGACCTGGATCACCAGCGTCATGACCAGCAGGCCCAGGGCAGAGAGGCGGGTCGCCAGGCCCAGAAGGATGAGAATGGGCAGGATGTGCTCACCCAGCGCCGCCAGCACCGCACCCAGCTCGGGCGGAAGGACGGGGAGCTTGTATTCCTCCTTGAACAGAAACACTGCGTTGTCGGACAGGCGGGGCATGCCCAGTGTGAAGGTCCCGCTGACGATGTCGATGGCCAGGCCTTCGATCTTGGTCTGGCCAGATTTCCAGAACACCGCAGCGATGGAAAAGCGGGCAATGAAGGCCAGCAGGGCATTGGGCAATTGCCCCATCATGCTGTGCACGCCTTGCAGCAAGCTGGTCAGGCGCGTCATGAGGCCGCTGGTTGCGGCACCCTGGGTGGTGGTGGCTGTGTTCATGGTGGTCTCCTGGGTGGCTTGGGGTGGTGGTGAGCGATAGAAGGAGGTCAACTGCCGTCAGGTTCAGTGCAGGTGTTGCGCCCCCATCAACAGTTCGTGCCGGATCAGCACCGCCAGGGCAGCTGACAGATCGAATTCAGGTGCAGCACCAAATGCGTGGTCAATGGCATCACCAAAGCTGGCGTTGCCCTGCAGGGCTGCGACCAGCGTCGCCAGGCCGGAATCGACCTGCAACACCATCACGTCGAGGCCGCTGCGAAAAACCAGGGCCGACTCCGGCTGGGCCACATCGACGTTTTCAAGCACCATGCCGCTCTCGGGCTGATGGGCCGCCCAGAGGGAAACCACCGCATGGGCGGACTGCAGCAGGTGCAAATCAGGTGACAGTTGCCAATGGAGCGTGGGCAATGTCTCTGTGTCCTGCAGCAGGCGGGCAATCGCGTCGAGGTCAAGGGGCGGCGCGTCGGCGGCATGCAGCGCCTGCAGGCGCAGCCATTCCAGTTGCGCCACATCGGCCAGGTACGGCAAACCCTTGGCCGGAGGGAACGAGCTGATGAAGCCAGGCAGGTCGTTGCCATAGTTCGCAAGCACGCGGCTACGGGGCGGGTGGGCGCGCACAAAGACCTGGGCCATGGCACGAAAGAACGGCTCGCCCACCAGTTGCAAGCTCACCGGAAAGGTCTGGGCCAGCGCGTCCACCAAGGAGACCATCACGTTGTTGCGATAGACAGCCAGGCGCTTCTCAGGGTCGCTGTGATTCCAGGTGGTCAGTCCGGTGGGCGCCGCCAGCGTGGGATCGAGCAAGGCGTTGGACCAGTGCTGCAGCGTGCTCATGGGATGGTCTCCCGTGATGGTGCGTAGCGCGTTGGCGCGCGGGGGCAGGGGGTGCGCGCGTGGATTGCTGGCGCAATGGTTGACAGGTGTTGTTCGGCCAGGCGGGCCTCGTGCAGCAACACCTCAAAAGCGGGTAGGTCGTTGTCGCGCTCGATCAGGGTGGGCAGCGGGCCGGTGATGGCCAGTGCGGTGTCGTACAGCGCCCAGACCGTTTCGGCCACGGGCGCGCCGTGGGTGTCGATCAGGAGGCGATCGCCGGCAGCGTCCATGTCTTCGGCGAAACCGGCCAGGTGGATTTCACCAGCGGCGTGGCAGGGCAGTTCGCAAAGAATGCGCCGGGGATCCTGGCCGTGGTTGATGCTGGACACATAGACGTTGTTCACATCGAGCAGCAGGCCGCAGCCGGTGCGGTGGACTACCTCGCGCAGAAAATCGCCTTCGCTCCAGGTGGAACTGACGAACGCCACATAGGTGGAAGGGTTCTCCAGCAACAGGCGACGCCCCAGGCGGCTTTGCACCCGATCGATGTGGTCGCACACGCGTTGCAGCGTGGGCAGGTTGTAAGGCAGGGGCAACAAGTCATTGAAGAAGACACCGCCGTGACTCGACCAGGCCAGATGTTCAGAGAACACGGCTGGCTGGTAGCGCTCGACCAGGCAGGCCACGGCTTCCAGGTGGCCTGCATCCAGCGGATCCTCGCCCCCGATGGACAGACCCACGCCGTGGATGCTCAGCGGATAGTGCTCGCGGATGCGGGTGAGGTGGTGGTGCATGGGTCCACCGGCCACTAGGAAGTTTTCCGCGTGCACCTCGAAGAAGCCCACAGCGGGCTGGTGCTGGTGGATGTGGGCGAAATGTTGGGGTTTGAGCCCGAGTCCCGCCCGCGGTGACAGCGACTCAGGGTCTGATCGAGAGGGGCGGATGAGCGTGACCGGTGGCATGCTGACGGAGTCCGATGCTGGCGTCGATGTCACGGCAAGGTCTCCTGTGTCTGCTGTCCAACGGTCGCGCTCAGGCGGTCAGGCCTTTTCCTTGAATTCCTTGAGTTGGCCAAAACCGGTGGGCGACTTCGGTGAAGCCGTCTTCTCGCAGGTGCCCTTCGGCACCAGCGACCAGGCGTTGCCCTGGTAGTCGACCTTGGACGTGCCGGCGCAGCTGGTGCCAGGGCCGGCGGCGCAGTCGTTCTTGCCTTTGAGAGCGACGCCAAAGCACTTCTCTTTATCGGCGCTCTGGGCTGCGACCGGGCTGGCAGCCAGCGTCATGGCGGCACCCATGGCCAGCGCGAGGGCGGCGCCAGAGGCGATCTGTGCGGCATTGCGGCGGGTG
The DNA here is from genome assembly GCA_025458415.1 of Hydrogenophaga sp. Lineage (GTDB taxonomy): Bacteria > Pseudomonadota > Gammaproteobacteria > Burkholderiales > Burkholderiaceae_C > Hydrogenophaga. The sequence continues at coordinate 11,247 of JALOSN010000001.1, read as the reverse complement.
ATGCTGTGATTCATGGTGATCTCCTGAAATTGGATGAAGGTTGAGAGGGGAAGGTGCTCGCCAATAAACCGGGCTTGCAGGGAGTAGTCGTTGCAGGCCTGAAATCGTTACACCGCCTCGATCAAGTTTTTGTTGTTGGCCGTATGCGATCTGGATCGGAAACGGCTCTGCTGTGTGCGGTGTAACAAATGGCGCTGCGGGTGCGACCAAACAGGGCAACACACATGGCGTTCGGGTATGGGCCGCTAGCACTTTCGATGGGCACCTTTGCGTGCTGCGCGCTTGCGGTGGAGTTTCTGCGGGAGAATCGCGACCTGCGATCAGGTCTCGCGGCATGGCGTCAGAACCCCCCTCACTCGGAGCAGTCGATGCAGCGCTTTTTCGGCACGGTGTTTTCCCGACCCATCGTGGTGGGCGCTTTGCGCGTTTCGGTCGTCGTGGGCTGCGTGCTCAATCTGATCAACCAGGGTGACGCCATCTTTTCCGGCGGGGACATTGCCTGGGTCCACGTGGCGCTGAACTTTCTGGTGCCGTATGCAGTTTCCAGCTACAGCGCGGCGCGCAATCAACTGTCGAACAGGACCCCGAAATGAGTGCCAACGATCCGAAGGCGCCGGGCGCGATGGGAGGTAAAGCGCAAGCGAAGGCAATCGACCCGGCTGAGCGCACCGCGTTGCGGGGCAAGATGGTGAGGTTCGCTTCGTTGCAACCGTGAGACGAGCGTCTGTCTCAAGAGCTGGGTCTTTGCGATCTTGTGCAAGGAAGGACTTCTCGGTCAGCAGGCCCGGGTGTTCACCATATTCACCGAAAATTTCTGGCAGTGCTTGTCGCCTTTTCGACGCAGAAGATTTTCGGCCGCGCTGCAATAGCCGCAGCTTTGAGCGCAATACATTTCGACGGCGCTCATGGGAGGTGTTTGGTATGGGGTGGCAGCTTCATCTCTTTCAGGCCGATGAACGTTAGCCCATCAGGCGACAGGCGTTTCAACGCACTTCAACATTCAGTGGGGCGGCGTCGTCATCCAGCGCAAGCGCGCCCAGTTGCGTTGTCAGCGATCGCAGCAGGCCCATCTGTTTCTCGACCTCCAGGCAATTGCCGCACATCTTGAGATGAATGCGCAGTCGCATCTGATCGGCCAGATCCAAAGGTTCATCCAGCGCCTGTGACATGAGCTCGGCGGCCCGTTCACAGGAATGAAAGATGTTCATGCAGCGCTCCTTGCGGTATGGCCATGTGAAGTCATACATTGGCGCAAGCCCATACGGGCCCGGTGTAGAACCATGCGGCAATTGTCTGCGCTAAGCCCCAGCCGCTCGCAGATTTCAGGCGTTTCGAACCCAAGCCACTCACGCATCATGAACACGCGGCCCGTCTGTGCTGGCAGGTGGCGCAGGCAAGCTTCAAGGGTGCTCATGATCTGGCGCTGGGCCTCACGACCTTCGGGCTGCTGCCAGGCGGGTACCGGCTCCAGGTAGCTTCCCTGTTCGTTGAAGAGCCCTTCAGTCGGATCGGTTTCCCCTTCGTCGGCGGCGTTGTAGACCCGGCGTTTCTGGTGTGGCGATCGGTACCAGTCGGCGATCTTGTTTTTCAGGATGGCGGTGGCCCAGGTGGTGAGCGAGGCTTCACCACGGTAAGCCCGCGGGCTCTCCAGCACGCTCATCAAAGTCTCCTGCGCCAGGTCTTCGGCGAGTGCGGGTTCATGCACCACCATTCTGGCGTGGCGAACCAGGCGCTGACGCAAGGGTGTCCAGGGATCCTTGAGGATTGCTGGATCGCCGACTGCAGTGGGTGGATGGATGTCAGGTTGGAACGTCATGTGTCTGCCCTTCAATGGAGTTGTGTCGGTAATCGGTACAGCATGGGCTGCCATACAAAGTCGTCCAACCCGCTCAGACGTTACATGTCCACTATCCGTCTTTGATGTTGTCTGACCAGCGGATGGGGCACCACCACAGTCCCGCCATCCGCGAGGTCGTACAACATTGCCATCAGAACTGAGCGCGGCCGCGTTCGCTATGGACTGGCAACTTCCCAGCCTTGCGAAGCGCCTGCACTTCGTCCCGTACCTGGCGACGCGTCAGTGCCGAGGTCAAAGGCGCTGAGTTGGACGCGGGCGTTGCTTCCCCATAGGCGATCGTGCCGTTGCCTAGGGCTTCGCGGAGCTCTGCAACCACTTGGGCCCGTGTCAGGCCAGGGCCGTTTCTGACCATGTCTTGGCCCCAGTTTTCGCCGATGCTGGAGTTGGCCATGGCGCCAAGTGAGGTGACAGCCATCAGGCTTGCGATGATCAGGTTTTTCATGATGATTCCTTTCGGGTTTGCGACGCTGCGAATTGCAGTGCCGTCATGACCTTGGTCGCAACAGCATGAAAAAACGTGACAACTTTTTTCAATACACCCCGTGCAGCTCGGATCGGAAGCTGGAGTCCAGATCTCCAGGTGCATGGTGACCTGGGTCATCCCCACAAACAGCATGCGACGATGAAGATCGGTCCACGCCTTCTCATTGAGACCACCACAATGAGCTGAACACCAAACGCACAGAAACCGTTTTGAAGGAGAGCTCTCAGGAAGTGATGTGATGGGTCAACAGGTCAAACCGGGGTGGGGGCAATCCGATAGGGAAGCTGGGCAGCAAGGCCGTTATGCAGACAGGAGTCTCATCCGGCTCACAGCGGGTGGTTTCCTCGCGGGCTGCTCACCCCAGGCGCCCACGTTCAAGAGCACGGACATCACAGGCGCCACCTTTGCGCAAGACCTGAAGCTCACCGACCACACCGGGCAGGTGCGCACCATGGCCGACTTTCGCGGCAAGGTGGTGGTGGTGTTCTTCGGCTTCACCCAGTGCCCTGATGTGTGCCCCACTTCCATGATCACCCTGGCTGAGGTGAAGCGTCTCATGGGCGGTCAGGGCAGTCGGCTGCAGGTGCTCTTCATCACGGTGGACCCGGAGCGCGACACACTGCCGTTGCTCAAGGAGTACATGACCAACTTCGACCCGGGCTTTCTGGCGCTGCGTCCCGAACCGGCTGAACTCAAGGCCGTGGCCGACAGCTTCAAGATCACCTACCGCAAAGTTGAAGGCACGACTTCCACCTCGTACACGATGGACCATTCGGCGGGCGAGTATGTGTTCGACACCAACGGCGCGGTACGGTTGTATTCGAGTTACGGCGCCGAGCCAGCTGTGATCGCCGAAGACATCCTGACCCTGTTGAAGTCCATGGATGTCTGAGAACTTGTTGTCGTCGTGAGAACCCTGCTGCTCTTCCTCGCCACCGGCATCGCCGAGATCGTTGGTTGCTATTTGCCTCTGCTGTGGCTGCGCGGTCAGGGCTCGAGTTGGTGGCTGTTGCCCGCAGCGGCCGCGAGCCTGGCCACATTCGCCTGGCTGCTCACCCTGCACGCCGCGCCATCGGGTCGCGTCTACGCGGCCTACGGCGGGGTTTATGTGGCGGTGGCGCTAGCGTGGCTTTGGTGGGTCGATGGCGTTCGCCCGACCTCCTGGGATCTGGCCGGTGTGGCCGTCACGCTGGCGGGTATGGCGATCATTGCGTACCAACCTCGAACCTGAATGCGGGCTGTGGAGTTGCAGCCTTCACAGCAGGCCGGCAGGGTGATACGCCACACTCTCCAGAATCGGGAACGCAGATGCGTCGGTCAATAACGTCAAGTTGGCTGATCCTGCCTGTGAGGTGTGCAATGCGTTTCGTCTCCGCGTGCAACAGATCCTGGCGGCGTTTGCGCTTGCGACCCAAATGGTCATACGGTACATCCTCTTTTCCAGTGACGTTTCGGTGGCGTGATGAGGCAGACTCACCGAACCGGAATGGTTCGTGCGACCTGACCTCATTACGAAACCATCTGTCCTGAGCGAAACTACCCATCCGGATGCGAGCTGCCCCGTGACCAGCGTCGCGGGGCAGCTTTTTCATTTACTTGACGCGCTTGATGGAGCTGTAGTCGCCCCGGGTGCGCAGGATGACCTTCACATCCGCCTTGCCGCGGTTGCGCCAGTACCAGCCGTGGTTGCCGGTGAAGGCTGCTTCCAGCACGCCCTCGTCGGCCGGAACGCTACGGCCCTTGACGTAGCTGATGGACTTGCCCGGCGCGTCGCCGTGGGTGTCGTAGTTCACCGCGCCGCCTTCCACCACCCATGCGTACTGGACCTTGGCGCCCTCGGCCATCGTCAGCTTGATTTCCGTGCCTTCGCCCGGCGTCAGCGTGAAGGGGATTTCGTCGCGCCATTCCACCGTCGGTGCGGCCGCCACCACAACGGCAGCGGGTGCCGGGGAGGGGGTGGTGGCCGCTGCTGGCGCCGCGCTGGCGGAAGACATGCCGGACTGAGCCGCTGCAGGTGGGGCTGAGGAGGCAGCGTTGGCTGCTGTGGCGGCCGCGTCGGCAGCGGCTTCAGCGGCCAGATCCTGCTTGATCTCGCCCATTTCGGTCATGCGCAGGACCCGGCCGATGCCGGTGGGGTCAACGCCGTATTCGGCGGGCAGGACCACCGCCACCAGCAGCACGACCGCCGAGATGGCGGCCAGGATGGTGGAGCGGATCAGTTGCCGGGAGGTGGGCAGTTCTGCGGGGGTTGGGGTATTGCCGTTGTACATGGTGAGTATTCCTGGTGTGTGGTTGATGCGTTCAAGACACGAAGTAGCCGGTGAGCTGCATGCCCACCAGAATGAAGCCGGCGCTCATCATGGCGACGTTGGCGGTGTACGCGTGGCGCAGGAAGCTGGGCGTGCGCCGCCAGTAGCTCATGCCGATCAGGATCACGGCCAGGGCCAGCAGCTGGCCGATTTCCACGCCGACGTTGAACGCGAGCAGGTTGGGCACCAGCCCGTCGGGAGAGATCTCGTACTCGATGATCTTGGTCGCCAGACCGAAGCCGTGGAACAGACCGAACACCAGCGTGGCCACCTTGGTGTCGGGCTGGAAGCCCAGCCACCGCTGGAAGGCCCCCATGTTGTCCAGGGCCTTGTAGACCACCGACAGGCCGATGATGGCGTCGATCAGGTAGCTGTTGATGCCGACGTTGAAGTACACGCCGAGGATCATGGTGGTGGAGTGACCGACCGCGAACAGGCTCACATAGATGGCAATGTGCTGGAGCCGGTGCAGGAAGAAGATCACACCGAACAGGAACAGGATGTGGTCGTAGCCGGTCATCATGTGCTTGGCGCCCAGGTACATGAACGGCAGCAGATTCACACCCGAAATTTCCTGGATGTAGCCCTTGTCGCCTTCGGTGACGGCGTGGGCAAAGGCTTCTGCGCTGCTCAGCAGGAGGCAGACGAAGAAAGCGGCGAGGAGAAACAGACGAGGGTGCGCGATCGCCCAGGGCGAAAGCGGCAGCCTGTCGTGAACAGGACTGTGCATGGGGACTCCAGAGATCTGAAAAAAACGTTGCGACGGACGCTGCCACGGGCATTTCCGTTCGCGCTTTCACGGCAGCGCAGTCGCTTGAAAGAGGCGGCGCTCAGCCCATGGGAGGGCGTTCCAGCCGGTACGGCTGCATGGTTTCGGGCCACGACAGCACATGCCAGCGCCACCCGGGCAGCGGCACGGCGGCTGACGCCCAGGCGCCGGGGACGGCATGGGCCTTGTCGTGCGAATGGTCTGCCCCGTGGTGGGGGTGGTCGGCGGTGAGGCCTGCGCTGGTGGTGTCCCACGCAAGGTCCTCGTCCTCGTGGGAATGGCCGTGGGAGTGCCCGTGCTCCAGGTCGTGGCCGGAACGCTCGCCGGGCGCTGCAGCGTGCGCCGCCGATGCAATGGCCGCAATGCCGTGGGAGTTCATACCGCCCACCGACGACACCAGGGTTCCAAACAGGATCACCAGCAGAACCAGCCAGCGCACGCCAAGGGCGGCGCGACCGGTGGGTACCAGGCGTGCTGGGCCTGTGGGGTTGCGGGCAATGAAGGTCATGGTGATCATGTTCGGCAAGGGCGATATAGTAACCTCCCCGAGGGGATACGTTCGACCATGAAACAACCACACACACATGTCTCCCATGCCGCCATCGTCAAGCGACTTCGCCGCGCCAGCGGGCACCTGAACAGCACCATCGAAATGGTGGTTCAAGGTCGGGAATGCCTGGACGTGGCCCAACAGCTGCAGGCGGTGGAAAAAGCCATCCAGCAGGCCAAGAAGGCGCTGATCCAGGACCACCTCGACCATTGCCTGGAAGAGATGGTGCGCCCCGTGACGGGCGCACGGCGCCAGTCGCTGGACGAATTCAAGGAAATCACCCGCTACCTCTGAGCCTTTGAGCCGCTGAGCCCTTGGGCTTCTGGCCCGAAACTCCCGGGCGCACGGTCGCTTCCTGACCAACACGTTCCACCGACGGCTGCCCATGCTCGACGTTCTCGCCAACCGGACCTACCGCCACCTGTTTGCCGCGCAGGTCATTGCCCTGATCGGTACCGGACTGGCCACTGTGGCGCTGGGGTTGCTGGCCTTTGAACTCGCTGGCGAAGATGCGGGCCTGGTGCTGGGCACGGCGCTGGCCATCAAGATGGTGGCGTATGTGGGTGTGGCGCCGGTGGCCACGGCATTTGCCGACCGCCTGCCCCGGCGCACCTTGCTGGTGGCGCTCGACCTGGTGCGCGCGGCGGTGGCGCTGCTGCTGCCTTTCGTGACCCAGGTCTGGGAGGTGTACCTGCTGATCTTCGTGCTGCAGGCGGCGTCGGCTGCGTTTACGCCCACGTTCCAGGCCACCATTCCTGACGTGTTGCCGCAGGAGAAGGACTACACCAAGGCCCTTTCGCTCTCCCGGCTGGCCTACGACACGGAAAGCCTGGTGAGCCCGATGCTGGCGGCGGCCCTTCTCACCGCCATCGGCTTTCACGACCTGTTTGCCGGCACCGTGGTGGGCTTTCTGGTTTCGGCCACGTTGGTGGCAAGCGTGGCCCTGCCGGCCCGGCCTTCCGCTCAGCGCCGCGGCGTTTACGAACGCACCACCCGCGGGCTGCACATCTACCTGGCCACGCCCCGCCTGCGCGGTCTGCTTGCGGTCAGCGCGGCGGTCGCGGCCGCCGGTTCGATGGTGTTTGTGAACACGGTGGTCATCGTGCAGGGTGGCCTGGGGCTGGGCCAGAGCGCGGTGGCGCTTGTACTTGCCAGCTTCGGCGCCGGCTCCATGGTGGCTGCGCTGGCGCTGCCGCAGTTGCTGGAGCGGTTTCCCGACCGCAGCGCCATGCTCGGCGGTATCGGGCTGATGGTGGCGTGTCTGTTCGCCGGCAGCGCTGTTACCGGACAGGTGGCCTTGGCGGTGCTTTGGTTTGTCATGGGCCTGGGCTATTCCACCGCGCAGACGCCGTCGGGGCGGCTGCTGCGCCGGTCCGCCCACCCGGAAGACCGGCCGGCGCTGTTTGCGGCGCAGTTTGCCCTGTCGCACGCTTGCTGGCTGCTGTTCTATCCCCTGGCTGGCTGGCTCGGCAGCCGGTACGGCATGGCCGCCAGCTTTGTGGTGCTGGGCGGCGCCGCTGCGCTGTTCGGTGGGGTGGCGCTCAGGGTCTGGCCGGCCATCGACCCGGATGTGATTGAACACGAACACCCTGACCTGCCCGCCGGCCACGCCCACACCGAAGGCGCGGTGCGCGAAGGCAACCGGGTGCGCCATGCCCATGCCTTTGTGGTCGAGGACCAGCATCCGCACTGGCCGGACGCGGACCGCTGATGGGAGACCTTGGGGTTTACGGAGGACTGTTCCTCAGCGCCTTCGTGGCGGAAACCTTGCTACCCACCGCGTCGGAGGCTGTGCTGGTGGGGCTGTACCTCACGGGGGACCACGCTCGGGTGGCTGCTGGTGGCAGCCACGGTGGGCAACGTGCTGGGCTCGGCGGTGAACTGGGTACCGTATTGCGGCATCGAGCGCCACCGGGACAGCTATTGGTTTCGGCTGAAGCCCGACGCGTTGGGCCACGCACAGGCCTGGCACCAGCTCCGCAGCAAGTGAAAGGTGCTGCCGGGCCGGATGACAGTGGTGGGTAACCCCCAGCCGGTGCAGCAAATGAACGGCTGACTCTGGCTCTGCCCACCGGTATCGGCGAGGCCAGAAATGCCCTAAACACGTGCAGCGCCTTGTCCTTGGTGGCCATTCGGGGAGGCATTGGGGCAGTGTTTGAGACGTGCGGTCCCGAGGCGGTTCAAAACAGCAGCCTTGTCGAGGCCAATGCCGCAGCTCAGCCGCTGGCATCGATGACAGTAAGACTTGGCTGGGCAGGCAGATGTTGACCGCATCCGACCGCGAAGTGCTCGTGGACTGACCGCCACAGGCAAGCTACTGCGAAGCTGAACTTCAATGGAGCCCAGCTGCCGCTAGACACCCAGCGATTGCTGACGATCTCCCGCGTCAGCCCTTGGGAAACAGCACCATCTGCGTACACCGGAACAACGCAATGGTCTTGCCGGTTTCCCGGTGCGTGACCACCGCGTCCCACACCTGCGTGGTGCGGCCGAGGTGCGCGGGCTTGGCCACGCAATCGATGGTGCCTTCCAGTGCCGTGCCCAGGTGGTTGCTTTTCAGCTCGATGGTGGTGAAACCCTTGGCTTCCTTCGGCAGATTGGCCACGCAGCCGTAGCCGCAGCTCGTGTCGGCGAGGGTGACCACGCTGCCGGCGTGCAGGTAGCCATTGGGGGCCATGGTGGTGGGCTTCACCGCCAGTTCGGATCGCACCTCCTGCGGGCTGATGTGCGTGATCACCAGGCCCAGGTGACCGGGCAGGGCGCCGGCGCCCAGCTGGTTGAAGTGGTCGGCTTGTGAGGTCATGGGTTCTCCAGGGGTGGGGAGGGATGAGGAAGTTCAGCGGGTCCAGCTGCCGAGGCGGATGGCCAGCGCCAGCAGGGAGCCGTACACCACCAGGCTGAGGGCGATGACGGCGAAGAGGGCGTTGGCCGAGGTGTTGAACACATGCACGCACAGCCAGCCACCCACCAGCAGGATCACCAGGCGCGCCATGCTGCTGGCCAGCGGCCAGAACATGCGCCCGGCACCTTGTGAAGCGAAGAACAATGCCAGGCCCAGACCGAAGAAGGCATAACTGCCCCCCACGATGTTGAGGTAGGTGGCGCCCAGCGCCAGCACCTCGGGGTCGGAGGTGAACAGGCCCATCCAAAGCGAAGGCACCAGCGCAGTGACCACGCCAATGGCGCCCGTGATGGCCGCCACCACGGCCCCGCCGGCCCAGGCTACGCGCAGGGCACGGCTGGATTGACCGGCGCCCATGTTGGTGGCGACCATGGCAGTGAGTGCGGTTCCAAACCCGAAGGCGATGGGCACGAGGATGTACTCGAGCCGGGCGGCCACTCCGTAGCCCGCGAGTGCCGCGGTGCCAAAGCTGCCCACGAATGCAGTGGCCGCGGCGATGGAGGCGTTGCTGATCACAGGACTCAGCGACGCGGGCAGGCCCACCTTGAGGATGTCGCGCATCAGCGGCAGGTGCAGGCGCCAGGGTGAGCGCTGCAAGTGCACCGCGCCTTCCCGGCGCAGCAGCCAGACCGCCATCACCACCGCAGACGACGCGTTGACCACCAGCGTGCTGACCGCAGCACCGGCCACGCCCATGCCCGCAACAGGCCCCCAGCCGAACACCAGCAGGGGCGCAAGGGGAAGGTGCATCAAGGCCGTGCCCAGCAGCAACACCGAAGGCAGCACCATGTTGCCAGCGCCCCGCACCACGGCCGCCAGCACGTTCGTGAACCAGATGATGAGCGCGCCGCTGAACAGCACGTTCGAATACGCGAGCGCGGCTTCCAGCGTGGGACCGCGACCCCCCATCCCTTCGTAGATGCTGCGTCCAAAGCCCAGCAAGGCCAGCATGAACATGGCCGCAAGGGCAGCCGCAATGAACAGGGCTTGCTGGGCCAGCCGGCTGGCGTCTTCGCCGCGACCCGCCCCCAGCGCTCGTGCGACCGCAGCTGTGGTTGCGCCTCCAATGCCGCCGGCCGACATCTGCAGCATGAGCATCGATAGTGGAAACACCAGCGCGATGCCGGCCAAGGCATCTGCACCCAGCAGCCCAAGGATGTAGCCGTCGTAGCCGATCACGATCGTTGCGGCAAACAGACCCAACACGTTGGGTGTGGCCAGCCGGAAAAGGGTGGAGAGCAGAGGAGCGTGCAGCATCTGCTGCACACGGGCCTGACCTGGGCCGAGACTTTCAACCGTGCTCATGGGGTATTGCCCCATGGAGCAGCAGCGGGTGTGTCGGACTGGCGCCTGTTGAGTGCGGACGAGCTCATGAGCTGGCATCCCGGTTGGGTAAAGTTCCCTGTATTCATATGATGACCGTCATAAACTAGTCCAAAAAAATGACTTCTGGTGGAAATGCAGCCTCAGGTCTGGGAGGTTGTGTCGTACTGGGCCAGCAATGCGTTGCGGTTGGCGGCCAGAAGGGCCTTGCCCTCTGCGTTGTCGCCAAGCGCGCGGGCGAGTTGCATCGCACCAACCATCTGACTCGCGATGGCTGCTGCGGCGGTGTTGTCGGCACCGGGGGGGAGTGAGCGCTCGACCAGGGCCACCAGGCTTCGCACGCGCTGTGCGCCCACCGCCCGAACCTCGGGCGCCTGGCGTGGCATTTCAGACACCAGCGCCGCCACGGCGCAGCCGTTCTCCACGCCCGTCAAATGGCGTTCTGACAGATACGCTTCGACCAGGGCCCGCAAAGGCGTGGCACCGTCGGTCTGGCGCCTGACAATGCCCTTTCCCATGTGGTTTGCATTCTGGTTCCCGGCATGCTCCAAGGCTTCGGTCAGAAGAGCGTCCCGGGAGGCGAAGTGGGCATAGAACCCTCCATGCGTCAGGCCGGCCTCTTTCATGATGTCGGCCACGCCCACCCCGTTGAAGCCGGCACGGCGGATGGCCCGCGCAGCGGTCTCGAGGATGCGCTCGTGGGTCAGGGCTTTGCGGCTGGGTATCGCTTGCATGAGGGCATTGTAGCTTTCTATATGACGATCGTCATATTGATTTGCGTGGGTTTTGAGGTCGACCCCGCCGCGGGGGGGGGGCTTGCAAACTCATGGCCCGAATTCCCTTTTATGCGTGCGCGCCCGCGTGCGCGCGCATTTTTTTTAAAGGGGTGGTTCCAGAACGGAAAGAGCGCTCAATCCTGAATGCCTCGAAATTTTCAAGGCATACACGAAGCGAACCGGCGATACAGGTTTTCTGCCGCCTGCGTCCACCGCCAGTAAGACAAGGCTCCCACGCAAGTGGGGGCCTTTTGTTTTTCTGGGGCCAGTGTTTCT
>JALOSN010000294.1 GCA_025458415.1 Hydrogenophaga sp. | reverse complement strand
CCATGGCTTCCTGGTGCGGCAGGATTTCATCCTGCGCCATGCGGGCCAGCGCGTGGTGGGTCTGCAAGGCCAGCCACGCCTCGCGGGCCTGAGAGCGCAAGCGTGCCGCTTCGCCCAGGAGACGGGCCCGCGCCTGGACCGCATGGGCGCTGCGGTGGTCGTTGAGCAGGCGGTTGTCGGTGATGCGGGGCAGGTCGACCGGGCTTTCGCTGGCCAGGGTGTGTTCCAGCGCACGCGCATGCGCGGCCTCCCATTCGACCGTGCTGGCGTCAGACGGCAAACGCAGGGACCGCTGGCGTTCGCTCAGCAACTCGGCCTGGACCGCCAGCACCGCCGCCTCGGCGCCACCGCCGCCTCGGCGCCGGCCGCCGGTGCCACCGGCGGGGTTTGTGCGGGTGCCGGCAGGTCGGCCGGAAGCTGGCGTCGCAGGCGATCGATGTCTTCGGCCTGCCACAGGCCCAGCCGGCGCGCCAGCTGCTCCATGGCCACCTGTTCGGCCATCCGGGCCGACAGCCAGGTCTGCCTGGCCGCGGTTTCGACTTGCAGCTCGTTCAGGTGCCGCATGCGGCTCCAGTTGCCGGCCTCCACCATGCGCCGGCCGAGCTCGGCGCCGGTGCGGGCATTTTCCAGCGCATCGCTGGCCCGGGTCAGCCGGGCGCGGGCGGCCACCGCCTTCAGCCAGGCGTGCTGCACCTCGCGCACGGCGTCTGCGAGCTCGGTGCGCATGGCGGCCCGCTCCTGCGGGCCCAGGCCGGGCTGGTCGATCAGGTCCGGACGCAGCCGAAGGGCCTGCGCCACAAAGACCGACACAGGCCGGATGTCGGCCGCCACCGCCGGCTGTGTTGCCGTGGTGCCGCGGTCGCTGCCGCCCTGGGTCGCCTCCCAGCGCAGGATGTCGATGTGTCCGCGCGGGAACTCGGCCACACGGGCGTTCGCCCGCTGCCAGATGGCGATGGCGGCGCTGCGCTCCTGGGCCGGGTGGGGGCCGGCGGGCGTGGCCGCGACCGGCAATCCGGGCACGGCTACGGGTGCGGCGGGGTGGGACGGATCGGACGCCTGCAAGGCGCTCGGTTGTGCATGACCTGTGCCTGCATGGCTGGTGACAAGCACGACCAGCAGCCTGGGCAGGGCGGCCGTCAGGCGGGGGAATCGGGGCCGTACCGGCCCCGCATGGGTATGCATGGGTGTTTCTCCTGAGACATCGGACAAGTCCGGCAACACGTCCGGCCGGCGCCGCGAGGGCGTGCGGCAGACGCACCTGCGCTGTCGATCTCAGGAAATGGGCGGGCGGACGTTGCGGCGCGCCGTCTGGCTTGCGAAGCGCTCGCTGCCAGGAGGCAGGAGCTGGGGGGGATGGCTGGTCGCCGGTGCCCAGAGCCAGTGACCGTTGAGCGCCGGCCCGTTGCACAGATCGCACAGCAGGTGGCCGTGGCCAGCGCCTGCTTGCGGGTCGTGCATGCCGTCGGCCTGGTGTGCATGTGGGGCCGCCTCCGCCAGGGTCATATGGCAGGGCGGCGTGACCACGCTGACGGCGACCTGGTGGGTGTTGCCGGTGTGCCCCACTGCCATGGAAAGCGCCATGGCGTCGCCCATCCACCCACGCAGGGGGAGCATGACGATCATGAGGGCGATGAGAAGCGCACGCACCCTGCAATGATAAGAGCAACGACCCGATGGTTCCCGGTCAGGGTCAAGTCCATGGCCGTACGCCGGTGCAGCCAGGGCCCATTCACTGGGTCGCCAGACACCGTTGGTCACCAGCGCGCGGGTCCAGGCTGGCCGGCGCGGGTCGACGCGGGTGTCGCTGAGCCCGATCGGTCGGTCAGTTCGGCCCTGGCCTGGCGCACCACCGACCAACCGGCGCTGGTGGCCAGCAGCGCCATGATGGCGGCCACTGCCAGGTCGGGCCAGGCCGAACCGGTGCCAAACACACCCGCGGCAGCGGCCATCACGGCCAGGTTGGACAGCGCATCGTTGCGCGAGCACAGCCAGACGCTGCGCATGTTGGCATCACCCTGGCGCCAGCGGTAGAGCATCAGGGCCACACCGGTGTTGGCCAGCAGGGCCAGCAGACCCACTGCGCCCATGGTGACTGCGTCTGGCACACCGCCCGCCTGCCACATCCACCCGGCTTTGGCCAGGACGAACAGGCCGTAGGCCAGCATGGTGGCTCCCTTGACCAGGGCCGCGCGACTGCGCCAGACCACGGCCATGGACAGCACCGCCAGTGACAGTCCGTAGTTGGCCGCGTCGCCTGCAAAGTCCACCGCATCGGCCAGCAGCGAGACCGAGCCCGCCTGCCAGCCGGCCACCAGTTCGACCACAAACATGATGGCGTTGACCCAGAGGGCCAACCACAGGGCCCTCCGCCAGCGCGGGTCCAGCGGCGGAGGGGTGGCGGCGGATTCGGTTGAACAGCTGGTGTGGCAGGAACAGGCCATGAGGGTAGGGCTTGAGAACTTCGAATGGGACAGGCATCATTGGAAACCTTGAAGTCACTTCAAGGTCAAGTCCCCACGAAAGCCAGGATCCTTCCATGTCCACCACAGGTCTGCGCATCGGCGAAGCAGCGCGCCTTACCGGTCTGAGCGCGGCCGGCATCCGGCACTACGAGCGCGAGGGCCTCCTGCCCGAACCCGTGCGAAGCGACAGCCGTTACCGGCTGTATGGCGAGGCCGATCTGCACCGCCTGCGTTTCATCCGTCTGTGTCGGGCCATGGACATGTCGCTCCACGAGGTCCGCACCCTGCTCGGGCTGGATCTGGAGAACAAGTCGGATTGCCTGGCCGCGCGACGCACGCTGGATGCGCACCTGGGGCATGTGCGCGAGCGGCTGTCGGAGTTGCGGACGCTGGAGCGCGACTTGCTGGCCCTGCGCGACCGCTGCGACGGCAGTGGCGACCATTGCCACATCATCGAGGCTTTGCACCAGGCAGCGGACCGGACCGCGGCGACCATGCCGCGTGGCGGATCGCCCCGCCACGTCTGAACCGTTGAAGACGTGCCGGATCAGCCGGTCAGCTGCAGGCGGGCCTTGTCCAGCCACATCTGCAGGCTTTCGATCAGGTCCTTGCGGCTGAAGGAGCAGCTTTCTTCCGAGAACAGGGCGCTGGACTCGAGCCGATCGAGCAGGTCGTGCAGGACGGTGGCGTAGCGAGAAGGCAGCGCAGCCAGCAGGGCCTGCTGCGCACGGGCGCTGGCCGAGAACGACCTCACGTCCGACTGGCCCTGACGCAGCGCAGCGAGCAGGTCGCTGAGCGCCTGCCATTGGGAAAGGACGTGATCGGCGGTCATGGGCAAGGAAGAGGGGCTATCGGGCAAGGGGTGAGGCTTCCAGGGCCTGAAGGGGCCGAACCTGGGGAGGCAAGGGCATGCCGCGTTGCTCCATGCGGGTGCGAAGGCGGTCCGGGTAGTCGGTGATGATGCCGTCGACGCCCCAGTCCAGCAGTCGCTCCATGTCGGTGACCTCGTTGACGGTCCAGGGGATGACCTGCAGCCCCAGGCGCCGCGCCCGCGAGATGAGCTGCTGGCTGAGGTTGCTGTGGTGGGGGGACCAGGTGCGTCCGCCAGCCGCCGACACCAGGGCCGGCACGTCCGCGTGGTCGCGCAGCCGCAGTCCGTTCGTCCATTC
>JALOSN010000293.1 GCA_025458415.1 Hydrogenophaga sp. | reverse complement strand
CCGTCATCACCCACGAAAGGACATTTGCATGGCCAACAAGAAGATCGAGGATGTGGAGGGCATCGGTCCCGCCATCGGCGACAAGCTGCGCGCAGCCGGCGTCAAGGATACCGACAGCCTTCTGGCCCGCAGCAAGACCCCGGCGCAGCGAAAGTCGCTGGCCAAGGAAAGCGGCCTGACTTACAAACAGGTCCTCAAATTCGCGAACATGGTCGACCTGTACCGCATCAATGGCGTCGGATCGGAGTACGCGGAACTGCTGGAGGCGGCAGGCGTTGACACCGTGCCCGAACTTGCGCGCCGGCGAGCCGACAATCTGGCCCGCGCGATGACGGAAATCAACACGCAGCGCAAGCTGGTTCGCCGCACCCCCACCGAGGCCGAGGTGGCACGCTGGGTCGCAGAGGCAAAAGGCTTGCCCCGGATTCTCAGCTACTGATCCACCGAGCCGTCGGGCGACCCCGCCATCGCCCGAGGCCCTCGTCAGTGCAAGTGGCGAGGCTTGCGCGGACCACCATGTCCGGACGAGCCACCGTGGCCCCTCGGAGGCTTGCCCAGCTGCATCGAATTGACCAGCGCATCGAAGCGTTGGCTGAACAGCCGGTCGATGGCACCGACCACTTCCGACAGTTCCGAGCCGTCAAAATGGCGCTCCATGACATGCACCACGTCCTGCACCAGCAGATCGCGCTGCACCTGCATGATGGCGGCCGGCGTCGGGCCCACAAAACACATCATGAAATCGTCCCGGGCCTCGCCTTCGGCAGACTCGTCTTCTTCATCGAACTCGGTATCGTAGAAGGACACCTCCAGTGGCGCACCGGATGCGGCGATGTCATTGAGTGCCATGCAGGCTTCCTCGATGACCTGCCGGAACTCATCACCACCCGGCACCGTCCAGCAGATCTGCAATTGGCGTGAAGGCGCATCGAAGCGGATACCCGGCTCGTCTTCGTAGGCGCTCTCTGCCGCAGCTGCCAAGGAGCGGGCACCCGCGTACTGCCACAACGGACGAAGCGCCTCCTGAATCTGTTCATAGCCGACATCCTCGCGCAGCGGCACATCGCCGTGCACGTGGATCTCGAAGGGGGCGTTGTATCGTGTCATGGCAACTCACTGTACCGGTGAAAAGGGAAAAATTCCAGCGGCCTGGTGCCTCGAACCGGAATCGAACCGGTACGCCCGGTGAGGGGCGGCGGATTTTAAGTCCGCTGTGTCTACCAATTTCACCATCGAGGCAGGGGCATCGATTGTCGCAGTTCGAACCTGGCGTCCGACGAAGCGCCACCAGGACAAGAAAAACCCCGCCTGCGGCAGGCGCAGGCGGGGTACACGGGCTGGAGGCGCGACCCGGAGTCGAACCGGGCTAGACGGATTTGCAATCCGTTGCATAACCGCTTTGCTATCGCGCCACGGAACCACCGAACCGGTGGTCACCGACAAAAAAGGGAAGCTGAGCTTCCCTTTTCGAATCTGGAGCGGGAAACGAGGTTCGAACTCGCGACCTCAACCTTGGCAAGGTTGCGCTCTACCAACTGAGCTATTCCCGCATTTTCATCGGAACCTTGAAGTTCGTCAGAAGCTGAAATTATAGCGTGATTTTTGAGGGTCCTTCAAGAGGGGCCGAAATTTTTTGGGTGCCTGGCGTGGGCCGGAACAGGCCCACAGCCAACCTGCACACCAGTGCTTCAGTGCTTGACCGCGTCGCTGCTCTGGGCCGCAGCTGTCACCGAGGCCGCCACCTGAGCCGCGACCTCTTCGTCGGTCAACGGCACCGGCTTGCGCTCCAGCGCGATCTCGAGCACCTTGTCGATCCATTTGACCGGTTTGATCTCCAGACCCTGTTTGACGTTGTCTGGAATCTCGGCCAGATCCTTGACGTTTTCCTCGGGGATGACGACGGTCTTGATGCCACCGCGCAGGGCAGCCAGGAGTTTTTCCTTCAGCCCACCGATGGCGGTCACTTCGCCCCGCAGGGTGATCTCGCCGGTCATGGCCACATCGGCCCGGACCGGGATGCCGGTCAGAGAAGACACCAGTGCGGTGGTCATGGCAATGCCCGCGCTCGGACCATCCTTGGGTGTGGCGCCATCGGGCACATGGATGTGGATGTCCCGCTTGTCGAACATCTCGTCCTTGATGCCCAGCACACGGGCCCGACTCCGAACCACGGTACGGGCGGCCTCGACCGATTCCTTCATCACGTCACCCAGCGAGCCGGTGCGCGTGATGGCGCCCTTGCCCGGCATGATGGCCACTTCGATGGTCAGCAGGTCTCCACCCACTTCGGTCCAGGCCAGCCCCACCACCTGCCCCACCTGGTTCTGGGCTTCTGCACGACCATAGGTGTACTTGCGCACGCCCAGGAAGTCCGGCAGGTTGTCGGCCGTGACCTCCACGGTCGGCTGGTACTTCTTGAGCAGCAGGCCCTTGACCACCTTGCGGCAGATCTTGGAGAGTTCGCGTTCCAGCGACCGGACGCCCGCCTCGCGGGTGTAGTAGCGCACGATGTCGCGCACCGCCGACTCGGCGACCTCCAGTTCGCCCTCCTTGATGCCATTGTTCTTGAGTTGCTTGGGCAACAGGTAACGCACGGCGATGTTGGTCTTCTCGTCCTCGGTGTAGCCGGACAGGCGAATGACCTCCATCCGGTCCAGCAACGCCGGCGGGATGTTCATGGAATTGGATGTGGCCACGAACATCACATCCGACAGGTCGAAATCGACCTCGACATAGTGGTCGGCAAAGGTGTGGTTCTGCTCCGGATCAAGCACCTCCAGCAGCGCCGAGGAAGGATCGCCACGGAAGTCCGTACCGAGCTTGTCGATCTCATCCAGCAGGAAAAGCGGATTGCGGGTGCCGACCTTGTTCAGGCTTTGCAGCACCTTGCCCGGCATGGCACCGATGTAGGTGCGGCGGTGGCCGCGGATCTCGGCCTCGTCGCGCATGCCGCCCAGGGCCATGCGCACGTACTTGCGGCCGGTGGCTTTGGCGATCGACTGGCCCAGGGACGTCTTCCCCACACCCGGAGGCCCCACCAGGCAGAGGATGGGTGCCTTGACCTTGTCGACACGTTGCTGGACCGCGAGGTACTCAAGGATGCGGTCCTTGACCTTCTCAAGCCCGTAGTGGTCCTCGTTGAGCACGCCCTCGGCATGTGCAAGGTCGTGTCTGATCTTGGTCTTCTTGCTCCACGGCAGTCCGACCAGCGCGTCGATGTAGTTGCGCACCACGGTGGCCTCGGCCGACATGGGCGACATGAGCTTGAGCTTCTTGAACTCGGCTTCGGCCTTCTTGCGCGCTTCGGCGGGCATCTTGGCGGCCTTGATCTTCTTCTC
>JALOSN010000292.1 GCA_025458415.1 Hydrogenophaga sp. | reverse complement strand
CGACGGATCTCCGGCCATGGCGGCGCGCCGGGCGCGCAGCGCGTCGTCGATGTCGCCCTCGCTGACCTGGACCCGGTTCTGGACCTCGCGTTCGCGCAGACGCTGCATCAGGATCTGCCGGCGCAGGTCTTCGCGGAAGGTGGCCGGGTTGATGCGCTCGGCCGACAGGCGTCGGCGAAACTCGTCCAGCCCCATGCCGTTCTGCGCGGCCACCGCCTGCTCGGCCTGCAACAGGGAAGCCTCGTCGACGCGGACCCCGGTCTCGACCGCGTGCTGCAACATGGCGCGTTCCGACACCAGTTGCTCCAGCACCTCGCGAGCCAGCTGATCGGAAGGCGGCACACTGCCACCGCGCTGCTCGAGCTGCTGGCGCACACGGGCCATGCCCTGACGCACCTCGTGGTTGGTGACAGGTTCCGAGTTGACCAGGGCCACGATGAAGTCGGCGTCGACCGCCACCGGCGCCTGTGCCCGCAAGACCAGGTCACGGCTCATGCGCAAGGACTGCGCATGGGCGGCGAACGAGGTCCCCAGCAAGGCCAGGCAGAGGCCGGCCACCAACCGGTAGCGGCGGGCGCGGAGGCGGGGTTCAGTCATAGTTTTCGAAGCGGCTGGGCGGGTTGATCTCTTCGCGCAGGTACTTGTAGCGCGGGATGTGGTTGGACAGGGACTTCAGGGAGCTGGCACCCAGGCGCGAGAAGCCGTTGAACTCCAGCTGCACCAGGACGCGTTCGTTGGCTGTGGCCCGGTTGAGTTGCAGACGCTCCAGCACAACGCGGCCGATCCAGCAACCGGCGTCGTATTCGAAGCCGGCAATCACGTCGATCGGTTTCTTGTCCGTCACGCTGTAGTTGAGGCGGCCCACGCTGTACCACTGGCCCGGACCCAGGGCCCTGCCCTTGACGGGATCGGGAGCGCTGCCCAGAAGATCGGACAGGGGCCATTGCCAGCTCATGTCGACCTGCTCGCTGACACTTCTCTGCTGGCGGTAGGCCACGCTGAGCACGCGGTACGGTCCCGGCATGTAGCGCGCGGAGACCGAGCTGCGGACCGCGGCATCGTCGCTGGGCCGAAACCGCAGGTTCAGCTCGGTCGACCAGGTCGGGTTCCAGTTGACGCGGGTCGACACCAGCACATCGCTGTTGCGGTCGGTGATGGGCCGTCCATTGATGGTCACGTTCTGGTCGTCGAGCAGGAAGCGCTGGGCCAGACCGACACGCACCAGTTCGCCGCCGGAGATGGGGTCAAACAGTCGGCTGCTCACGCCCAGGGTGACCGCCTTCGTGTCGGTGATGCGGTCATTGCCGCCGACCGTGTGTTCGGTGAACAGCGTTGAGAGGTTGAAGTCCCGGTTGCTGGAATCGTAGTTGGGCAGTCGGGACTGGTCGTCGAAGGGCGTCCATGTGAAGAAGGCGCGAGGCTCCAGGGTCTGGACGAAGTCCCGACCGAAGAAGCTGGCGCTGCGCTCGAAGATCAGGCCGCTGTCGGTGCTGAAGGTGGGTAGCGCACGGGACGCACTGAGCGGGCGACCGCGCGGGCTGCTGTAGTCGTACTGCGTGGCATGCAGACGGAACTTGGGCTGCACGAACCAGCCAGGCGACTGCCAGCGCCGCGTGATCTCGCCCACCAGCAGCGAGCGGTCGCCCCGGGTGGTCGTTTCTTCGTTGGAGTCGGCCGCCAGGACGGACCGCTCGAAACGCGTCATTTCGCCGCGGATCGACCAGTCCCAGCCCGAGAGGCCTCCGATGCTGTCATTGGCCCGGCGATAGGCCGCGCTGATGGTCGGCAGGCGGTCAAACGGCGGCGTGAAGCGCGAGTCGGGATCCTGCAGCGCCTGCCAGCTGTGCGCGCCCACGCCCAGCGACCAGGGGCCCTGGGTCCAGCCCAGGGCCACGTCATTGGCCAGCAGGCGCGATGACAGTGAAGTCAGGGTGCGCGGGTAATCGCGCCAGTAGTTGTTGTCGCTGACACGGTTCAGGTTGATGCGCAGGTTCAGGGGCGAACGCAAGCCCAGTGGGCTCCGGATCTGCTGCCGGTGCTGGAATGAGTAGGACCATCGATCTCGGTCGCGCAACCTGTCGTCAGGCGTGTAGGAGCCCCGCAGTTGCCCGGTGTAACTGGGCTGCAGGTAGCGGAACTCGGCCCCCAGGTCCACGCCCCGCTTGGTCATCAGTGTGGGGTACAGGGTGGCATCGAAATTGGGTGCCAGGTTCAGGTAATAGGGAACCGTCAGTTCCAGGCCGCTCTGGCTGTCGAGTCCGATTGAGGGCGGCAGCACGCCCGACTTGCGCTTGTCGGACAGCGGGAAGGTCAGGTAGGGCGCGGCGAGGATGGGCACGCCCTTGAATTCGACCACCCCGCCCACCGCCGTGCCGACCTCTTCGGCGTTGTCGATGTCGATGCGGCCGGCTCTGACGAGCCAGTCGGGATTCCAGCTGGCGCTGGCACCGGGCGGACGCGGGCAGGTGGAGTAGCGCCCGTCGTGCACGCGCAGCTTGTCCTTCTCCAGGAACTCCAGCTGGCGGGCGTCACCCTGGCCTTCGTTGCGCAGCAGCTGGAAGCGCGGCTCTTCGAACGTACCCTGGTAGGTGTCGACATTCAGCTGCAGGGCGGGGCCCTCGAAACGGTCGCCGTTGCGGTTGATCAGCACGTTGCCGGTGGCACGGGTGTCGCTGGTGCTGCGGTCGAACTCCAGCCGGTCTGCGCGGATGACGGTGTCATGACGGCGCAGCTCGGCCTGACCGTCGATGACGGTGGCCCCATCGGTCTGGCCCTCGATCTGGTCCCCGGAGATGAACACCGGCGCCCGTTCCAGCGCCTCGGGCTTGAGGTTCTCCTGCATCAGGGTGCTGCTCTGCAGGCGCACCGGCGAGGCGGCATTCTGTGCCAGCGCCGGAACGGCCCCGGTGCCGACGGCCAGCACGGACAGGATGCCGGGCAGGTGACGGGCCAGCGGCGTGAGCGGGCTGCGCAGCGGGGACGGCTTCATGGAGGGTCGATGCTTCACGGGCTTGAGGCTGTGCGGGTCGCGGATGGAGCGGTCCTGTGGGAGCGACCCGAGGACGTGCGGCTTTGTAGAATCCCGGCACATTATCCTATGTCCGCGAGGCAAGCCACCCTCAGGACAAGCCCCTGCCGGAAAGACCCGGTCACCTGCCCCGCGCCAGCCCCACATGCCAGCCGACAACGCCTCTTCTGCGACCGTGGAATGGACCGACCCGGACCGTCGGCAGCACTTCAACCGATGGCTGGACAGCCTGAGCACAAGCCACCAGCTGCTGCCGGCCAGCCTGCGGCCCGCTTCGGCCGACGCCAGCTTTCGGCGCTACCTGCGCGTCGACACGC
>JALOSN010000291.1 GCA_025458415.1 Hydrogenophaga sp. | reverse complement strand
GTGTCCTTTGGCCACCAGGCATACACCAGTGCCGCCAGCAGTGCACCACCCAGTGCACCCAGGCCCAGCGTTGTGGCCGATCGCCACCAGCCGGGCTTGCCGCCCAGACCCGCCTGAGCCGGCTCTTGCACCTGCTGATCGAATACTTCGGTCGCGGCCTTGTCAACGATGGCGCGGTCCACGCGCGAGCGGCCGGTGGCATAGGCACCGAGCAGAGATCGGTCACACAGCAGGTTGATGCGACGGGGAACGCCGCGGGCCAGCGCATGGACACGCCGCAGGGCATCGTCATTGAACGGATTGGGACCCCGCAGCCCCGCCACTTCAAGCCGATGCTGGATGTATTGCCGGGTCTCGCCCTCGGAAAGGGCGCCAAGGTGAAACCGCGCTATCACCCGCTGCGCGAGCTGTTCCATGTCGGGTCGCCCCACGATCTGTCTCAGCTCGGGCTGTCCGATCAGGACGATCTGCAACAGTTTGCGTTCGCTGGTTTCCAGGTTGGTCAGCAGGCGAAGCTGCTCCAGCACGTGGGGCGTGAGGTTCTGCGCCTCATCGACGATCAGCAGGTTGTGCTCACCGGCAGCATGGCTGCGCAGCAGGTATTCATTGAGGGGATCAAGGTAATCCTTGATGGTGGCCGGCAGCGGGCCTTCATGCCGGACCTCGATATGGAACTCGTGGCAGATGGTCTTGAGCAGGTCGCCGACGGTCAGCTTGGGATTGAAAATGTAGGCAACCCGGCAGTTGGGCGGAATCTGCTCGAGGAAGCATCGGCAGATGGTGGTCTTGCCGGCACCGATTTCCCCGCTGAGCAGCACAAATCCCCCGCCCCCCCTGATGCCGTAAAGCAGGTGCGCAAGCGCCTCCCGGTGGCGCTCGCTCATGAGGGGGTCTGGCGCGATGGAGAACGGATCCTGCTTCAGACCGAAGAATTCGGCGTACATGCGGCAAGCATAGCCGGGCCGGCAGGACCGGGCAACGCCCGCCGCCCGGTTGCCACGAGATCAGCGGATATTCACGTGCTGTTCAGGCGGCCAGGGCCATGGAGGCCTGTTTGGGCGAGCCCTTGGAGACCGAGACCGAGCACTCGATGTCGCCGGACAGTTGACCGCCTTCTTCGATCACGACCTTGCCGTAGCGGATCTTGCCGGTGACCTTGCCGGTGGCGTAGATCACCATTTTCTGGCGAACCGTGAGATTGCCGTCGAACACACCGCGGATCTCGGCAATGTCGATCTCGGCAGACCCTTTGAACTCGCCCTGTTGGGCGATCTGGATCACCCTGGAGTCCATCGTCGCCTCGACCAGCCCTTCGACCACGAGGGTGTCGCAGTCGGTGATTTCGACACCCTTGAGCTTGATGTTCGGGCCCACGGTCAGCTTGCTGCCGCCTTCGGGTACTTCACTGGCAACCGAAGAAGGGGCGGCAGGCGCCGCAGGTTCGGGCGTACTGACCGGGCTTGTGCCCGTCACTGTGGTGCCGCTGCCGTATCGGGGCGAGCTGACGGGATTCGACAGGGGTTTGTTGATCTCGTTCTCGCGTTTGCCAAAGTGCAGTGCCATGCCAGCTCCTTCAAAAAATGGAGCGTTCATGCTAAGACGCACAGGGCTTACATTCTGGTCGGGTCCGTAAGAGGGGTAACCAGATGCACTGGCGGGGCCGATGCAGCACCGTTCAGGATGGCCTGCGGGCGTCCATGTCGCGGATCTGTGCGCGGGCTTCATCGCCTTCCGGAATCGGGCGCCCACTGTCCCGCCACTGCACGGCGGCCTTGAAGCCGTTTTCCTGGGCATAGCGTCGGAACCACACACCTTCGGGGTTGTGCCGCGTGATGCCATCGAACACGGTGGCCATCATCTGGGTCTGCTCCAGGCCCATGCTGAGCATGACCTGGTTGACCACCATCTTGTGCATCGCCAGGTGTGAGCGCGGCACGCCGGCGATACGCCCGGCCAGCGCCAGCGTAGCCGCTTCCAGCTGGTCGGCCGGCACCGCCTGGTTGGCCAGCCCCCATTCGGCCGCCGTGCGCCCGTCGATCACATCGCCGGTGAACATCAGCTGCTTGGCCCGGGTCGGACCCAGCCGGTAGGTCCACATGGCGGTGGTAGGGCATCCCCAGACGCGGGTCGGCATGTAGCCGATGCGTGCGTCATTGGCCATCACCAGCAGGTCACAGCACAGCGCGATGTCACTGCCGCCGGCCACGGCCGCGCCATGCACCTTGGCGATGGTGGGCTTGGCACTGCGCCACAGGCTCATGAAATCCTCGGTGAAGCCCTTCATGGTGGCGTAGTCCACCATCGGGTCCCAGGGGTAGGACTCCTGCTGGCAGGGGTGCTCGATGTGCTGCTCGGCGGTGGCAGCGAGATCGTAGCCACCACAGAAGCCCTTGCCGGCGCCTTCGACCACAATGACGTGAATCGCCGGTTCGGCGTTGGCCCATTCGATCGCGGCACGGATCTCGCGCGGCATGGCGTCGTTGATGGCATTGAGCTTTTCGGGGCGGTTGAGCAGAAGCCGGGCAATGCGGGGGTTGTCGGCATCGGCAGCGATGCGCAGGGTGCTGAAGTCGGGCATGGGTGTCTCCTGGTCGGCCACGACCATGGTAGATGCTGCGCCGGTGGCCTGGCTGGCGCCTGTGCGACGCCGCCGGTCGACCCTTATCCGGGCCGCTGTCAGGGACAGGGTGAAAACCCTACACTTATCGGTTACCCGAAATTCGCCCATGAACGCGCCCATCGACGTCTCCTTTTTCTCGCGCAATGCCAAGCCGCTGACCAGCTACCGCCCGTACTGGGCCAAGCGCTTCGGCACCGCGCCCTTCCTCCCCATGAGCCGGACGGAGATGGAGCAGCTTGGCTGGGATTCGTGCGACATCATTCTGGTGACCGGCGACGCCTATGTGGACCACCCCAGCTTCGGCATGGCCGTGATCGGCCGGGTGCTGGAAGCACAGGGCTTTCGGGTCGGCATCATTGCCCAGCCCGACTGGCAGAGCGCCGAGCCCTTCAAGGCGCTGGGCAAGCCCAACCTGTTCTGGGGCGTGACTGCCGGCAACATGGATTCCATGATCAACCGGTACACCGCCGACCGGAAGATCCGCAGCGACGACGCCTACACCCCCGGCGACGTGGGTGGCAAGCGCCCCGACCGGGCCGCCATCGTCTACAGCCAGCGCTGCCGCGAGGCCTACAAGGACGTGCCCATCATCCTGGGCGGTATCGAAGGCAGCTTGCGCCGCATCGCCCATTACGACTACTGGAGCGACAAGGTCCGCAGGTCCATCGTGGTCGACGCCAAGTGCGACCTGCTGCTGTACGGCAACGCCGAACGGGCGCTGGTCGAGGTGGCGCACCGCATCGCCGCGCGCGAACCGATCGAGCAGATCACCGACGTGCGCGGCACCGCCTTCGTGCGCCGCCCCGGAGACCCGACGGCCGAAGGCTGGATCGAGCTGGATTCGACCGAGGTGGACCAGCCGGGCCACGTCGAAGACCACATCAACCCCTACCTGACCACCAGCGAACAGGCTCAGTCGAAAGGCCAGAGCTGTTCCAAGGAAGAGGGCGCCAGTGCGGCGGCCGTTCCGCAAGTCAAGCCCATCACCATCCACCGCCCGCAGGGCCCGGGCGGCGTGGCCAAGCTGCCGCGCGAGCGCACGGTGATCCGCCTGCCCAGCTATGAGCAAGTGAAAACCGATGCCGTTCTCTATGCGCACGCCAACCGCGTGCTGCACCTGGAAACCAACCCGGGCAACGCCCGTGCGCTGGTCCAGGCGCACGGCGAAGGTTCAACCGCCAGAGATGTTTGGATCAACCCGCCGCCCATCCCCCTGACGACGGCCGAGATGGACCACGTGTTCGATCTGCCTTACGCCCGCAGCCCGCATCCGGCCTACGCCGACGAGCACGGCCGCCACGATGGCGCGACCAAGATCCCGGCCTGGGAGATGATCCGATTCAGCGTGAACATCATGCGTGGCTGCTTCGGCGGCTGCACCTTCTGCTCCATCACCGAACACGAAGGCCGCATCATCCAGAGCCGTTCGGAAGAATCGATCATCAAGGAGGTCGAGGACATCCGGGACAAGGTCGAAGGCTTCACCGGCGTCATCTCCGACCTGGGCGGTCCCACCGCCAACATGTACCGCCTGGGCTGCCGCAGCCCGGCCATCGAAGCGGCCTGCCGCAAGCCCAGCTGCGTCTACCCCGGCATCTGCCAGAACCTCACCACC
>JALOSN010000290.1 GCA_025458415.1 Hydrogenophaga sp. | reverse complement strand
TCATCGGCAAGAAGTTCGAGCTGGAAGCGCTGGAGCTGGAGGCCGACAGGCGCCCGGCCGGGCACTTCAACGACGGGCAGCGGGCCTGGCGACAGGGCGGCACACCGGAAGACGACGGTCAAGGCGACATCCGGGCCGCACGGTCCAGCCGCGAAGGCCGTGCCGAACGGGAGGACCGCCGGCCCGCACGTGCACCGCGTCCACCCGCCGATCCGCTGTTCGACAAGCCTTACGAGCCCAGCACGGCGTCCGATGCCAGGCCGGCCTGGGAGCAGCAGGCCCAGCAACGCCCGTCTTCGCGCGTCGGTTCGCCCAACATCAAGACGCGCAAGAAGGTGGCGGCCCTGTTCAAGCCCGTGGCCCCCGAAGAGGAGTCGCAGCCGCAAACCCAGGCAGGCTGACATCCCGCCCGGTACGGGGGTGGACCGACGCTGCAAACGATCGATCCCGGCCGTCACCCGTCCTGTCAGAAGGGACGCTGGGACTGCGGACAGCGCACGGACAGGCGTTCCACCTCGTCGGGGCTGTTGCCCAGCCGGGCGGCCGTCAGGCAGCCACCCCAGACGCATCCGGTATCCAGTGGCAGAACATCACTGCGCGACGTGGTGCGCAGTGTCGACCAGTGGCCGAAGGCCACCGGTGTGCCGGCCGTGCGGCGGCCGGGCACCTCGAACCACGGCATGAAGCCCGGTGGTGCGGCCGAGGCGCTGTCCTTGGTGTCAAACTCCATCGTGCCGTCGGCTGCGCAGAATCGCAGCCGGGTGAGGGCGTTGACGATGACGCGCAGGCGGTCATGTCCACGCAGGTCATCGCTCCAGCGGTCAGGGCGGTTGCCGTACATGTTGTGCAGAAACACACCCCAGTCCGCGCCCCGCAGCTCGTGTTCGACTTCGCCGGCCAGGCACAGGGTCTGGGCCGCGTCCCAGCCGGGCAGCACGCCGGCGTGCACCAGCAGCCAGCCTTGGGCCTGCAGCGCCAGCGAGCGCGTGCGCACCCAGTCGAGCAGGGTCTGACGGTCAGGCGCCTGCAGGATGTCTGCCAGCGTGTCGCTGCGGTGCGGCTTGCGCACGCCGTGTGCCGTGGCCAGCAGGTGCAGGTCGTGGTTGCCCAACAGGCAATGCGCGCTGCCCTCCAGTCGCATCAGCCGGCGCAGGACCTGCAAGGACGCCGGACCGCGGTTGACGAGGTCGCCCAGCAGGTACAGGGTGTCTTTGCTGGGCGAGAAGCCGATGTGGGCCAACAGGCGGTCCAGCGCGTCGTCGCAGCCCTGCACATCACCGATCAGGTAGGTTGCCATGCGCAGATTATCGGCATGGTGCAGATCGCCATTCCGAGATTCCGCTGTGGTGTGTCTTCCTTGACGGGGACCGCCGTGGCCTGCAGCCGCCCTCTGCGCATCCGGGTGCTGGCATTTCAGGGCTTCATCCATGACAGCGGATGGACCGTGGCCGGTCAGGGCCGATGCCGGTAGAGCCAGTCCTTGAATGCCTGTGCCGCGGGTGACAGCCGCTTGCCACGCGGGTAGACGACGTGCCATCGGCGGATCAACGGAAAGCCTTGCACGTCCAGCTGCACCAGTTCACCCAGCGCCAGCTCGGCGACCACGGTGGTGGCGGACAGGACGGCCAGACCGAGGCCGCCGGCCACGGTCTGCTTGATGGCCTCGTTGCTGCCCACCTCCAGCCGGTTCTTGAGCACAACCCCCTGGCTGGCGAAGAACTTCTCGGCGGTCAGGCGCGTGCCCGAACCGGGTTCGCGAAAGATGAAGGGCTGGTTCATCAGCTTGCGCGGCGCTATGCGCTTCTGACCCACCAGCGGGTGGTCAGGCGGCGCGACGAGGACCAGCGGGTTGTCGGCAAAGTCTTCGCACACCACGTCCATCTGCTCGGGGGGCTGTCCCATGATGTACAGGTCGTCCTGGTTGGACGTCAGACGTTGAAGCAGGTTTTCCCGGTTGCCCACCACCATGGCCACATCGATGCCCGGGTGCGCCGCGCAGAACCCGCCGAGCAGCTTGGGTACCGTGTACTTCACCGTGGTGAGGATGGCCAGTTTCAGGCTGCCACGTTCCACGCCTTGCAGGGCCGCCAGGTCTTGCGACAACTGCTCCATGCGGGTCTCGATGTCCCGGCAGGCCTCCTCCAGGGTGCGTCCTGCGGCGGTCAGGTAGATCTTCTTGCCCAGCTGCTCGAACAGGGGTTGCCCTACGGTTTCCGACAGCTGTTTGACCTGCAGCGACAGCGTGGGTGGTGACAGGTGAAGCGCTTCGGCGGCGCGCGCAAAGCTGCCGTGGCTGGCCACGGCCTGGAAGATGCGCAACTGGTGCAGGGTGGCGTGGCGCAGGGACATGAGACACCTCAAGGCTTTTGAAAATCAAAACATAACAGTAAAAACATTTTACTTTTATTTATTTTATAAGCGACCAACAATCCTCCACAGAACACACCCGGAACGCCCGCCGTCAGGGTGCCCCCGGCAACCGGAAACCACACTCGACCACCCGAGAAGGAGCTCGCCGCATGGCCACCAAAACCTACAACGCCGGTGTGAAGGAATACCGTCAGACCTACTGGATGCCCGAGTACACGCCGCTGGACACCGACATCCTGGCCGTCTTCAAGATCACGCCGCAACCGGGGGTCGATCGCGAGGAGGCCGCCGCGGCCGTGGCGGCCGAGTCGTCCACCGGTACCTGGACCACGGTCTGGACCGACCTGCTGACCGACCTGGACTACTACAAGGGCCGTGCCTACCGCATCGAGGATGTGCCGGGAGACGACACCTGCTACTACGCTTTCATTGCCTACCCGATCGACCTGTTCGAGGAAGGATCGGTGGTCAACGTGTTCACCTCCCTGGTGGGCAACGTGTTCGGTTTCAAGGCCGTGCGTGCGCTGCGCCTGGAGGACGTGCGGTTCCCGATCGCGTATGTGAAGACCTGCGGTGGTCCACCGCACGGCATCCAGGTCGAACGCGACATCATGAACAAGTACGGGCGGCCGCTGCTGGGCTGCACCATCAAGCCCAAGCTGGGGCTGTCGGCCAAGAACTACGGTCGCGCCGTCTACGAGTGCCTGCGCGGCGGGCTGGACTTCACCAAGGACGACGAGAACATCAACAGCCAGCCCTTCATGCGCTGGAAGCAGCGCTTCGACTTCGTGCAGGAGGCCACCCTGAAGGCGGAGGCCGAAACCGGCGAGCGCAAGGGGCACTACCTGAACGTGACGGCACCCACGCCGGAGGAGATG
The DNA here is from genome assembly GCA_025458415.1 of Hydrogenophaga sp. Lineage (GTDB taxonomy): Bacteria > Pseudomonadota > Gammaproteobacteria > Burkholderiales > Burkholderiaceae_C > Hydrogenophaga. The sequence continues at coordinate 107 of JALOSN010000290.1, read as the reverse complement.
TACAAGCGCGCCGAGTACGCCAAGGAGATCGGCGCGCCGATCATCATGCACGACTACATCACCGGCGGCTTCTGTGCCAACACGGGCCTGGCGAACTGGTGCCGTGA
>JALOSN010000289.1 GCA_025458415.1 Hydrogenophaga sp. | reverse complement strand
ACTTGTAGGTCTTGTTCATGTCCGCAACGTTCCAGCTTTGCAAGGCGAAGTAGGCCTCATGCTTCCAGCGTTACGGTTTTTAACATCATTTGGTATTCAATTTGACAATGGCAGCTTGTCGTTTGGTATCAAGTGCAATGAAATGCTGGATTAATACGATGTAGTTCACATTTTCAGGCTCAAACCCTAGTGCACATGCAACACAGGGGGCCTTGATCAAACCCCTGCGCCAGGACGCGGATGGAGCCCCTCAGCCCCCGAGACGGGGCAGCCAGCCAATCGCCTCGGCGTTGGAGGGTGAGTAACAGCGCTCGGCAGCCCCGCGCCAGGGCAGCCACTGTTGGGCGCGGTGTTCCCGCGGATTGAGCACGACCGGCCGGGCCTGCGAAACGCACAGACCAAACAGGTGCTCGGTGTTGTGGGTCACACCCGGTGCATAGCGGTGCAGCCATTGCGGGTAGATTTCGTACACGTTCTCCAGGGACCAGTCGCTCAGACGGCAGTCCGGCGCCAAGGCATCCAACCCCGTCTCTTCCCGCACCTCCCGAACCGCCGTCTCGACATAGGATTCATCCAGGCGGTCCTTGGACCCGGTGACCGATTGCCAGAAACCGGGCGCATCGGCACGCTCGATCAGCAGCACCTCGAGCGCCGGCGTATGGATCACGACCAGCACCGATTGCGGGATCTTGAAAGCGCGCGCCTGTGACAAAGTGCTCTGCCCTGACCTTGAACATCCTGAACAGTCGAAAAAAAGGGCGCCACCCGGGCGCCCTCGCATGGTAGGCCCTGAAGGCGAATTTCAGGAAGCCTGGGGGTTGCGCAAGCGGATGTGAAGCTCGCGCAGCTGTTTTTCGTCGACCAGGCTGGGGGCCTGGGTGAGCAGGCATTGCGCCCGCTGGGTCTTGGGGAAGGCAATGACATCACGGATGGACTCGGCACCGGTCATCAGCGTCACGATGCGGTCCAGGCCAAATGCGAGACCACCATGGGGGGGCGCACCGTACTGCAGCGCATCGAGCAGAAATCCGAACTTGACCTGGGCCTCTTCAGGCGTGATCTTCAGGGCATCGAACACCTTTTGCTGCACATCGGCCCTGTGGATGCGGACCGACCCACCGCCGATCTCCCAGCCGTTGAGGACCATGTCGTACCCTTTGGCGACACACTTCTCGGGCGCAGTGACCATCCAGTCCTCGTGGCCATCCTTGGGTGCGGTGAACGGGTGGTGGACAGCGGTCCAGCGGTCTTCCTCCTCGTCGTGTTCGAACATCGGAAAGTCCACCACCCACATCGGGGCCCAGCGGTCCTGGAACAGGCCGTTTTTCTTGCCCAGCTCGCTGTGGCCGATCCGGATGCGCAACGCGCCAATCGCGTCATTGACCACCTTGGCCTTGTCGGCACCAAAGAAGATGATGTCGCCGTCCTGCGCGCCGGTGCGGGCCAGGATCTCGGCAACCGCCGTGTCGTGCAGGTTTTTCACGATCGGGCTCTGCAGCCCGTCGCGGCCCTTGGCCACCTCGTTGACCTTGATCCAGGCCAGGCCCTTGGCACCGTAGATCTTGACGAAGTCGGTGTAGGCATCGATCTCGCTGCGGCTCATCTCGCTGCCGCCGGGTACGCGCAGGGCCACCACGCGCCCGTTCTTCATCTGCGCCGGTGCACTGAAGACCTTGAAGTCGACGTCGGCCATGACATCGGTCAGTTCGGTGAACTCCAGACTCACGCGAAGATCGGGCTTGTCCGATCCGTAGCGGTGCATCGCCTCGGCGTAGGGCATCACGGGGAACTCGCCCAGGTCAACACCCAGCGTGTTCTGAAACACCGTCTTGATCATGCCCTGGAACATCGCGCGGATGTCCTCCTCGGTCAGGAACGAGGTCTCGATATCGATCTGGGTGAACTCGGGCTGACGGTCGGCGCGCAGGTCTTCGTCGCGGAAGCACTTGGTGATCTGGTAGTAACGGTCGAAGCCTGCCACCATCAGCAGCTGCTTGAACAGCTGGGGCGACTGCGGCAGGGCGAAGAAGTGACCGTCATGCACACGGCTGGGCACCAGGTAGTCACGCGCACCTTCGGGTGTGCTCTTGGTGAGCATCGGGGTCTCGATGTCGACGAAGCCGTTGGCGTCCAGGAATTTGCGGACCTCCATCGCCACCTTGTAACGCAGCATCAGGTTGCGCTGCATGTAGGGGCGGCGCAGGTCCAGCACCCGGTGCGTCAGGCGCGTGGTCTCGCTCAGGTTCTCGTCGTCCAGCTGGAACGGCGGCGTGACCGAGGGGTTGAGCACCTTGATCTCATGGCAGAGCACTTCGATCTGCCCGCTCTTGAGCTTGTCGTTGGTGGTGCCGGCCGGGCGGGCACGGACCAGGCCGGTGACCTGCACGCAGAACTCGTTGCGGATGTCCTCGGCAATCTTGAACATGTCCGGGCGATCGGGGTCGCAGACCACCTGCACATAGCCTTCGCGGTCACGCAGATCGATGAAGATCACGCCACCGTGGTCGCGGCGACGGTTGACCCAGCCGCAAAGGGTGACGGTCTGACCCATCAGGTTTTCGGTCACCAGACCGCAATAGTGGGAGCGCATGGCCATGTCAGTCTTCTTTCAACAGGGGGCGGCAGGAACCGCCGTTCTTCAACAATCAGGTGGTGGAAATGCCGGCGTCCGGTCCGGATGCCTTGAGCTTGGACCCACGGGTGCCGGGCACGATCACGCCCATGGACACGATGTAGGTCAGCGCCTCGTCCACACTCATGTCCAGTTCGATGCAGCTGTCCCGTCGGACCATCACGAAGTACCCTCCGGTCGGGTTGGGGGTGGTGGGCACATAGACGCTGAGGTAGTCCTGCGGGTTCAGGTGCCTCGCCAGGTCCCCGCCCGGCGTGCCGGTCAGGAAGGCGATGGTCCACATGCCTTCGTGGGGCCACGAGACCAGCAAGGCCTTGCGAAACGCATTGCCCTTCTCCGAGAACACCGTATCGGAGACCTGCTTGACACCGGAGTAGATGGAACGCACCACCGGGATGCGGTGCAACAGGGCGTGCCACCAGTTGACCAGACGGTGGCCAATGATGTTGGATGCCATGGCACCGATCGAGATCACCACGGCCAGCGCAAACAGCACGCCAAGCCCCGGAATGTGAATGCCCAGCAACCGGTCGGGGTGCCAGTCGAACGGCAGGATCTGCAGTGTCTGGTCCAGGGCTTGCGCAGGGCGTGCATCGGCGCGACTCAGCTGCCGGTCGCCGGTGTGCTGGAGGCTGCCGGAGCGGCCGCAGCCGGCTCGGCGGCCTTGATGGCGGGCTCGGACGCGGTGCTGGTGGTCGATGCCGACGCGTTGTCGTCCGGCTTCTTGGAAGCCCCTCCCTTGCCATCACCGCGGAAGTCGGTGACATACCAGCCCGAACCCTTGAGCTGAAAACCGGCAGCGGTCAGCTGCTTCTGAAAGCTGTCCTGACCGCAGGCCGGACAAGTGGTCAGCGGGGCATCGGAAATTTTCTGCAGCACGTCCTTGGCATGGCCGCAGGACGCGCACTTGTAGGCATAGATCAGGGCACACCTCGACTGCCCGCCGAGGAAAACCGCCCATTATAAATTGAGGCCGCAGGCCTTGCTATCCAGCCCCGGGCAAGTCGGGAACCGGCCGGTCGGGCCGACTCACCACACCCGGATGCGGACCAGCACCTGCATGGCAATCAGGCCCAGCACAAATCCGAGGCCACCATAGAACAGTGCCTGCAGCAGCCGGTTGGTCCGGCGCTGCTCGCGTATCAGCTCCTGCAGCTCGCTGTGGGCCTGATCGGGCCGGTGGCGCAGGTAGTCGTGCAGCAGCCGCGGCAGGGCGGGCAGGAGTTTGGCGTACTGGGGCGCCTCGTCCTTGAGCTGTTGCAGCAGCTTTTGCGGGCCAACCTGCTCCAGCATCCATTTCTCAAGGAAGGGCTTGGCCGTGTTCCAAAGATCCAGATCCGGGTCGAGATCACGGCCCAGGCCCTCGATGTTCAGCAGGGTTTTCTGCAGCAGCACCAGCTGAGGCTGTATTTCGACATGGAATCGGCGCGAGGTCTGGAACAGGCGCATCAGCACCATGCCCAGAGAGATCTCCTTCAGGGGGCGGTCGAAGTACGGCTCACAGACA
>JALOSN010000288.1 GCA_025458415.1 Hydrogenophaga sp. | reverse complement strand
TCGGCGTTGAAGTCGACGTCTTCGTTCTTGCCGGTGAGCTTGGCGGCCAGGTAGTAGCGCAGCCACTCGGGGTTCATGCCCAGGCCCAGGTACTTGAGCGGGTCCAGGCCGGTGCCCCGGCTCTTGCTCATCTTCTCGCCGTTGTTGACGGTCAGGAAGCCGTGCACGAAGACCGCATTGGGCACCTTGCGGCCGCTGAACTTGAGCATGGCCGGCCAGAACAGGGTGTGGAAGGTGATGATGTCCTTGCCGATGAAGTGGAACTGTTCGGTGGTCGGATCGGCCATGAAGGCGTCGTAGTCGCGGCCGGTCTTGCCGAAATAGTTCTTGAGCGAGGCCAGGTAGCCGATCGGCGCATCCAGCCAGACGTAGAAGTACTTGCCTGGGGCATCGGGGATCTCGATGCCGAAGTAGGGCGCGTCGCGGCTGATGTCCCAGTCGCCCATCTTGGGCTTGCCATCCGGGCCGGGTTCGATCCATTCGGCGATCTTGTTGAGGACCTCGGGCTGCACGGCGCCACTTTGTGTCCACTGTTCCAGGAAGGCCAGGCAGCGCGGGTCGGACAGCTTGAAGAAGAAATGGTCTGAGGTCTTGAGCACCGGCGTGGCGCCGGACAGCGCCGAGTAGGGGTTCTTCAGTTCGGTGGGCGCGTAGACCGCGCCGCAGACCTCGCAGTTGTCGCCGTACTGGTCCTTGGCGCCGCATTGGGGGCATTCGCCCTTGATGAAGCGGTCGGGCAGGAACATGTTCTTCTCGGGGTCGAAGAACTGCTCGATGGTGCGGGTCTCGATCAGGTCGTTGGCCTTGAGGGCGCGGTAGATGTCCTGGGCCAGCTGGTGGTTCTCAGGCGCGTCGGTGCTGTGCCAGTTGTCGAAGGCGATGTGGAAGCCGTCCAGGTAGGGCTTGCGGCCGGCGGCGATGTCGGCCACGAACTGCTGCGGTGTCTTGCCGGCCTTTTCGGCTGCGATCATGATCGGCGCGCCGTGCGCGTCGTCGGCGCAGACGAAATGCACCTCGTGTCCCTGCATGCGCTGGAACCGCACCCAGATGTCGGCCTGGATGTATTCCATGATGTGGCCGATGTGGAAATGGCCATTGGCGTAGGGCAGGGCGGTGGTGACGAACAGGCGGCGCTGGCTCATGGCAGCTATCTTTCGTTATCGGCTGGGGAAAACCCGTGATTTTAGGTGTCTGATGCCCTCATGGGGGCTGGGTGAATGGGGGGCGGTGCGGCCGGCGGGTAGACTTCGGGCCAAATTCAACGAATCCCGTTCCGTCCCACAGGAGACCCGCTTTCATGGCCGTCGAATCCCAAGCCCTGCTCCAAGCCCTGCAGGCCGTCACCGACCCGAACACTGGCAAGGACTTCGTGTCCACCAAGACCCTGAAGAACCTGCAGGTGCAGGACGGGGACGTGTCCTTCGATGTCGAACTCGGCTACCCGGCCAAGAGCCAGATCCCGGCGCTGCGGCGGGCGCTGATCGCGGCTGCCAAGGAGGTGCCGGGCGTGGAGAACGTGTCGGTCAACCTGCACAGCCGGATCATCGCCCACTCGGTACAACGGGGTGTGCAGCTGCTGCCCAACGTGAAGAACATCGTGGCCGTGGCCTCGGGCAAGGGTGGCGTGGGCAAGAGCACGACCACGGTCAACCTGGCGCTGGCACTGGCCGCCGAAGGGGCGCGGGTCGGCATCCTGGATGCCGACATCTACGGGCCGAGCCAGCCCATGATGATGGGCATCGAGGGTCGCCCGGAAAGCAGCGACGGCAAGACCATGGAGCCGCTGGAGAACTACGGCGTGCAGGTGATCTCGATCGGCTTCCTGGTGGACAAGGACGAGGCCATGATCTGGCGCGGCCCGATGGCCACGCAGGCGCTGGAACAACTGCTGCGCCAGACCAACTGGAAGGACCTCGACTACCTGCTGGTGGACATGCCCCCGGGCACCGGCGATATCCAGCTGACCCTGAGCCAGCGGGTGCCGATGACCGGTGCGGTCATCGTGACCACGCCGCAGGACATCGCGCTGCTGGATGCGCGCAAAGGCATCAAGATGTTCGACAAGGTGGGTGTGCCCATCCTCGGCATCGTGGAGAACATGGCGGTCTATTGCTGCCCCAACTGTGGTCATGTGGAGCACATCTTCGGTGCCGATGGCGGCAAGAACATGGCGACCGAGGTGGGTACCGACTACCTGGGTTCCCTGCCGTTGAACATGTCGATCCGGGTGCAGGCCGACAGCGGCATGCCCAGCGTGGTGGCCGACCCTGAAGGCGAGATCGCCAACATCTACAAGACCGTGGCGCGCCAGGTGGCGGTCAAGATCGCGGCCAAGGCCAAGGACTTCTCCAGCAAGTTCCCGAGCATCAAGATTTCCAAGGACACCTGAGGCTCCGCGGGCTGTGCCGCCGCTTCACTCCTCGGTCATGGACATGCGGAAGCTGTCCCGCAGTGGTTTGAAGATGTAGTTGAGCAGGGTGCGTTCGCCGGTGCGCACATAGATTTCCACCGGCATGCCGGGCTTGACGTCCAGCCGGCGGAACAGCCGGTCCCCGTCGTCCGTGGTCCGGGCACGCATGCGGTAGAAGACCTGGCCGCTGCGTTCATCGACGATGCGGTCGGGGGAAACATGGACCACCTCGGCCGGAATGCGCGGTGTCGTGTTCTGGTTGAAGGCCGCCACCATCACCTCCACCGGCAGTCCGGTCCGCACCGAGTCGATGGCGTCCACCGGCACATCCGCCTCGATCAGCAGCGGCTGGTCGGTGGGCAGGATGTCCATCAGCTTGAAGCCCGGTGTGACCACACCCCCTTCGGTGAAGACGCTGATGTCGGCCACCACGCCATCGACCGGTGACCGGACTTCGGCGCTGGCCAGCTCGTGGTCCAGGCCTTTCAGGCGGTTGCGCAGCATCTGCACCTCCTGTCGGATGTCGGCCAGCTGGCTGTGCACATCGCGCTGGAATTCCTGTTGCCGTTGCAGTCGCCGCAGCCGCAGTTCGCCGACCTGCCGTTCGTTTCTGACAACGCTGCCGCTTTCTTCCGCCAGGGTGGCGCTGACCTGCGCATGTTCGCGTTCAAGGTCCAGCACGCGGGTTCGGGCGATGAAGCCATCGCGGGACAACACGCGCGTGCTGTCCAGCTGTTCGCCCAGCAGGCGCAACTGCTCCTGGCGCGAGGATCTGGACTGCGCCAGCGAGCGGTTCATGGCCTCCAGGCCGGCAATGGTTTCGTCCATGGCGGCCAGTTCGCTCTGCATCGCCCTCTGACGGGCCAGCAAAAGCTGGTGCTGCGAATGACCGGCCGTGTCGTGTTCGGTGACCGGGCCGAGCTTGCGGCTGCCGGTTTCGGCTTCCAGCCGGTTCAGGGTGGCCTCGGCC
>JALOSN010000287.1 GCA_025458415.1 Hydrogenophaga sp. | reverse complement strand
GGCCTTGATGGCCATCTGCATGAGCTGGTCGCGACGAACCTCGCGCAGACGCTGGGCCAGTGCGGCCGGGGTCAGTTCGTTCTGCGGCACCAGCCACGCCGCGCCCGCGTCCACCAGGAATCGGGCGTTGCCGGTCTGGTGGTCGTCCACCGCATGCGGAAACGGGACGAACAGGGCCGCAGCGCCGACAGCGGCGATTTCGGTCACCGTGCTGGCACCTGCCCGGCAGACGATCAGGTCGGCATCGGCAAAGGCACGTGCGGTGTCTTCTATGAAGGGCGTGAGCTCGGCCGTCACGCCTGCAGCCCCGTAGTTGGCCCGCAAGGCATCGATCTGCTTTTCTCCGCTCTGGTGCAACACCTGCGGACGCTCCGACGCCGGGATCAGCGCCAGTGCCTGGGGCACGGTGTCATTGAGTGCCTTGGCCCCGAGGCTGCCACCCACCACCAGCAGGCGCAGCGGCCCCGTGCGGCCGGCCAGCCGAAGCGCCGGCTCCGGCTGCTGCAGGAAGGCATTGCGCAGCGGATTGCCCACCCATTCCGCTTTGGCAAGCGCTCCCGGGAAGGCGGTGAAGACCCGGTCGGCGATGCCCGCCAGCACCTTGTTGGCCATGCCGGCCACCGAGTTCTGTTCGTGCAGCACCAGCGGCTTGCCCGCCAGCGTGCCCATCATGCCACCGGGGAACGTGATGTAGCCTCCGAGGCCCACCAGCACGTCCGGTCGTACGCGACGCACCACCTGCCAGGCTTGCCAGAATGCACGCAGCAGGCGCACAGGCAACAGGGCCAGCGTCAGCGGACCCTTGCCGCGAACCCCGCCGAAGTCCACCTCCTCCAACGGAAAACCTCGAGGTGGCACCAGCCGGCTTTCCATGCTGCCGGGTGCGCCCAGCCAATGCACCCGCCAGCCACGCTCACGCAGGCCCTCGGCCACGGCCAGGCCAGGGAAGATGTGCCCGCCGGTACCGCCGGCCATGACCAGGGCGCAGGGTGGGCGGCTCATGGACGGCCCCCCTTCATGAGCTGGCGGTTCTCAAAATCCACCCTGAGCACGATGGCCAGGGCCACGAGGTTCATCAGGATCGCCGAGCCGCCGTAGCTCATGAGCGGCAGGGTCAGGCCTTTGGTGGGCAGCGCGCCCAGGTTGACCCCGATGTTGATGAAAGCCTGGAATCCGATCCAGAGCCCCACGCCCTGCGCCACCAGACCGGCAAAGACCTTGTCCAGGGCGATGGCCTGACGGCCGATCAGCATGATGCGGCGCGTCAGCCACAGGAACAGCGCAATCAGGATCAGCACGCCGACCAGTCCGAACTCTTCGCCGATGACGGCCAGCAGGAAGTCGGTGTGGGCTTCGGGCAGCCAGTGCAGTTTCTCGACGCTGCCTCCAAGACCGACGCCGAAAAATTCGCCACGACCGAAGGCGATCAGCGAATGCGAAAGCTGGTACCCCTTGCCCAGGACGTGCTCCTCGGCAAACGGATCGAGGTAGGCAAAGATCCGTTCACGCCGCCATTCACTCATCATCACCATGACCGCAAAGGCCGCCACCACCACAGTGGCAATGAGGAAGAACATGCGCGCATTGACGCCGCCGAGGAACAGGATGCCCATGGCGATGACGACAATCACCATGAAGGCGCCCATGTCCGGCTCGGCCAGCAGCAGCATGCCGACAATCGCCAGCGCAACGGCCATCGGGGCCACCGCCTTGAAAAAGCGCTCCTTGACGTCCATCTTGCGCACCATGTAGTCGGCCGCGTAGATGAGGACGGCCAGTTTGGCGAGTTCGGATGGCTGGAAGTTCAGCACCCCCAAGGGGATCCAGCGTCGCGCCCCGTTGACGCCTTTGCCCACAAAGGGCAGCAGCACCACCACCAGCAGCACCAGGCTGACCGCGAACAACCAGGGTGCCAGGCGCTCCCAGTCCTTCATCGGAATCTGGAACGCCAGCAGGGCAGCCACCAGACCGATCACCATCGCCAAGCCATGTCGCAACACGAAGTGGGTCTGCGCGTAGTTGGCAAAGCGGGGGTTGTCCGGCAAGGCGATGGAGGCCGAGTACACCATCACCAGACCCCAGGCCATCAGCGCCACCACCACCCAGAGCAGGGGCTGGTCGAATCCAAGTTCGCGCACCGCCACCGGCCGGGTGCCGGCGTAGGTGCGGTTGGACAGGCGCACCGGCAGCGCGTCGGCGCCCGCCCCGCGAGCCTTGCGTGCCCTGGATGCCTTGCCACGGCCGGACCCGCCCGGCCAGAGCATCGACAGTCGCTGGGTCAGCTGGCCCATCATGATCCGACCTCCAGGCTCATGCCGCGTGACAGGGCCAGTTCCTGCACGGCCTCGACAAACACGCGTGCTCGGTGCACATAGTTGTCGAACATGTCAAGGCTGGCGCAGGCCGGCGACATCAGAACCGCATCGCCGGCGTGGGCCAGCCGGGCTGCCGAGGACACCGCCGCGGTCAGGTCGGGCGCATCCTCCAGCACCACACCCGCCTCGGACAACGCCAACCCGATCTGCTCGCGCAGCACCGGTGCATCGCGGCCGATCAGCAACACCGCCCGCGAATGACGGGCCAGGGGTTCAGCCAGTGGCCGGAAGTCCTGGCCCTTGCCATCGCCGCCCAGGATCAAGACCAGACGGCGCTCGGCGCCCAGTCCCCGGACCGCCGCCAGGGTGGCGCCCACGTTGGTGCCCTTGCTGTCGTCGAAATACTCGACCCCCTCGATGACAGCCACCGGCTCCACCCGGTGTGGCTCACCCCGGTACTCGCGCAGGCCGTGCAGCATGGGGCCCAGCGGCGCCCCGGTGGATGTCGCCAGGGCCAGGGCAGCCAGTGCATTGGCCGCGTTGTGGCGACCCCGGATGCGCAAGGCATCGACTGGCATCAGGCGCTGCATGTACAGCTCGACATCGACCTCGGTCCGTCCGCGGCGCCGGGTCTCGTCCAGCGCCTGGGCACGCACCAGCCAGTCCATGCCGTTGACCGACTCGATGCCCCAGTCCCCGGGGCGCTGCGGTACATCCAGGCCGAAGCTGGCATGGGCGCGCGCGGGCTGCTGGCGGTTTCTGCCTCCCACCTTCACGGTGACCATGGCCGGCTGCATGGCCATGACCGTCGGGTCGTCGCGGTTGAGCACCATCAGGGCCTCGGCACCGAAGATGGCGCACTTGGCCTTCACATAAGCGTCCAGCGTGCCGTGCCAGTCCAGGTGGTCCTCGCTGATGTTCAGGACGGTGGCCGCCGTGGGCAGGGCATCCCAGGGGCCACCAGCCACGCCGTCGAGCTGGAAGCTGGAGAGTTCAAGCACCCAGTCCTGGGGCAGGTGCGGGGGCGGCGGCGCCTGCGGCTCGGGTGGCTGCAACAGCAGCGGCG
>JALOSN010000286.1 GCA_025458415.1 Hydrogenophaga sp. | reverse complement strand
TCCACTGCCAGCGCCCTGGCAATGGCCACCCGTTGCTGCTGGCCGCCGCTCATGTGGGCCGGGTAGCGGTCCTCGACGCCCCGCAGACCCACCCGCTCCAGGTAGCGCCGGGCCGTCTCGACAGCCTGATCGCGCGGAATGCCCAGCACATGGACGGGTGCTTCAATGATGTTCTGCAGCACCGTCATGTGGGCCCACAGGTTGAAGTGCTGGAACACCATGGCCAGCCGGGTACGCAGCCGCTGCAGTTGCGCCGGCTGGACGGCCTGGAGTTCGCCGTGGCGATCTGCCTTTAGCTGGAGCTCCTCTCCACCCAGGACGATCCGACCGCTGTTGGGCCTTTCAAGCAGGTTGATGCAGCGCAGAAACGTGCTCTTTCCCGAGCCGGAGCTGCCAATCAGGCTGATGACATCACCGGCACGGGCCGTCAGCGAAACGCCCTTGAGCACTTCGTTGCTGCCAAAGCGCTTGTGGATGTCTGTCACCTCCAGCAGAGGGCCGGTGGGTTTTGAGCCAGTGGCGGAAGGGGTTGGGATCATGGGCGGATGTGGATCAGCGGGTCAACGTCAGGCGCCCAGCAGGTCACCGGTTCGAAAGGGTATGGCGCCGGCGATCTTGCCCAGCTCGCCACCCGCGTGTATGAAACGGTCCCGCACGCGCGCGTACAGGACGCCGTCGACACTGGAGCAGACCCGGTGCACGCGAGACGCATCCGCGGCGCTCGGGTCGATGACTTCCGCCACCGGCTCACCGGCCGACACTCGCTGTCCGGGTTCGACAAGAAAGGCGACCAGACCCGGCACTGGCGACCGCAGCGTCTGGGAACCCGCCAGCGGGGTGGGGGAGCAGGGCAGGTCGGGCAGCGCAGGCGCCGGACCTTCGAGGACGCCGGCGTGCACCAGATAGTCCATCAGCGCCTGGGCGTCGCGCCGAGCCAGGCCGTGGTTTACGTCGCCCTCGCCCCGAAGTTCGACGGTGGTGCTGACACAGGCCTGGACGAGTGGCAGATGCCGGCCCTCGGCCTCCAGCCGCTGGGCGAGCTGCCACCAGAGGCCGGACAGCCGCTCGTCGAAGGGGCCCCCCCCCGATTCCCTGGCCAGCAGTACCGCATGGCAACCGAGCACACGGGCCAGCGGCTCCATCGCAGGCCAACAGGGCTCCTCGGTGTAGAGGTGCATGACGGCTTCGGCATCGCAATGCAGGTCGATGACCACATCCGCGTCGTGCGCCAGCCGCAGCAGGGTACGGCGCTGGGCATCCAGCTCGGTCGCAGGCGCCCAGGCATCGAGCCAGCGGCCAACCAGCGAACGGATGATGCGCGTGTTTTCGGCGGTATCCTCTCCGAGTGCCGATCGGACCTGATCGACGATGGCTTCGGTCAGGTCCGGATACTGGCGGTTGAAATTCTGGGACGTGTCCAGCTCGAATCGGCCAGCGGGCTTGTGGTGGACACGCTGGGACAGACCGATCGGGTTGGCCATCGGCACCAGCACCACCTCGCCCAGCAACCGCCCGGCGACCTCGGCCGTTTGCAGGAACTCCCGAAGGTGATGGAGCACCAGCATGCCCGGCAACTCTTCGGCATGCAGGCTGGCCTGCAGGTAGACCTTGCGGGTACCGGGCAACCCGAAATGCAGGCTCACCAGGTGCCGCTGCTGGCCGAGGCTGCCGCCTGTCAACGGGTGTTCACGGCGTTCCATTTCGCGCGTTCAGTGAACCCGGGGCGCAAGATGCCCCATGTAGCGCCGCTCGGCCAGCTTGAAAATGCCGACCAGCACGAACGTGATGACCAGGTAGATGGCAGCGGCAAAAAGGTAGGCCTCGAAGGGCAGGTAATAGTCGGAATAGATGCGGCTGGCCGCTGCCGTGATGTCCAGCATGCCGGGGACTGTGCTGGCCAGGCTGGTGCTGTGCAACATCATCACGACCTCGTTCGAATAGGCGGGGAGGGTTCGCCGCATCGCGCTGGGCATCACGATGCGGCGCATGGCTTGCCAGCGGCTCATACCCATGGCGTGGGCTGCCTCGATTTCCCCGGCCGAAGTTTCGCGGATGGACCCGGCCAGCAGCTCGGCGGTGTAGCCGGCGGTGTTCAGGCTGAAGGCCAGCAGTGCACAGAAGAATGCATCCTTGAAGTGGGTCCAGGGCCAGACCGTGTCCCACCGCGCCTGTATCCATTCAAGCTGGGCGACGCCGTAGTAGATCAGATAGACCTGGATCAGCAGCGGCGTGCCTCGGATGACGTAGGTGATGCCTCCGACAAGCCAGCGCAGGGGCGCCAGAGTGCTGGTCAGGGCAAGCGCCATCAGCAGCGCCAGCACACCGCCGACGGCCAGCGCCGAGAGCAACAACCAGGCCGTTGTCACCAGACCTTCGGCATACAGTGCCAGGGTCTGGGGCAGGGCGATCACTTCCCAGCGCATCGGTGGTGACCTCGATGGCTCAGGCTTGCGCCCGGCGTACGCCCAGGCTGTAGCGCCGTTCAAGCCAGCGCAGGGCCCAGAGTGACACCGACGTATAGGCCAGGAACAGCGCTGCCGCGAACAGGAAGAAGGTGAACGGTTCGCGTGTGGCGGCACTGGCCTGCTTGGCCAGGTAGGTCATCTCCTGCAGGCCGATCAGGCTGATGAGGGCGGTGGCCTTGATGAGCACCAGCCAGTTGTTGGTGAAGCCGGGCAGGGCGTAACGGATCATCTGGGGCAGAGTGATGCGCAGGAATGTCTGCAGACGGCCCATGCCAAACGCCCAAGCAGCCTCGGCCTGACCGCGCGGGATCGCCAGGATGGCCCCGCGAAACGTCTCTGTCATGTAGGCGCCGTAGATGAAGCCAATGGTCAGGACGCCGGCGGCAAACGGGTTGATGTCCACATGCCGGCGGCTCCCCGACAACTCCAGCAGGTGGTTCAGGCCAATGGTGCCACCGTAGAAGATCAGCAGCATCAAGACCAATTCGGGAACACCACGGATGAGGGTGGTGTACACCGTGGCCAGGCCGATCAGCCAGCGCCGACCGGACAGTTTGGCCGCCGCGCCCAGCAAGCCCAGCAGGATGGCAACGACGAGCGCCGCCAGCGAGACGCCCACCGTGACGAGGGCGCCCTGGAGAATGGACGCGTGGTATCCCGACAAGACGGGCAGGCCTTATTGGCCGTAGACGTCGAAGTCGAAGTACTTCTTGCTGACGGTCTCGTACACGCCATTGGCGCGAATGGCCTTGATGGCGGCGTTGATCTGCTCGCGCAACTGGTCTTCACCCTTGCGCATGGCCACACCCACGCCGTAGCCAAAGTACTTGACATCGGACAGGACCGGTCCGACGAACCCGTAGCCTGCCCCTTCCGGTTTGCTCAGGAAGCCGCCCGTCACTTCCACGGTGTCGGCGACC
>JALOSN010000285.1 GCA_025458415.1 Hydrogenophaga sp. | reverse complement strand
CTGCCTGTCTTGAATTGGCGTGCTGGTGTCGCGCAACAGGTCCATGCCGGACAGGAACTGCAGTCCCCTGGCACGGGCCGCCATGTCCTGCGTCAGCCGCGAGGCCATTCTCACGGCCAGCATGCGCTGCAGCTTGAATCGGTCCTGCTCGATCTGTGTGGCGACCATGCGGCTGGTGACCACGACATAGCCCACCGCGCTGGCCATGGCCAGAACGCCAATCAACACCACCAACTGCAGCCGGAGGCTGTTGCGCAGCCTGGGAAGCTCGGTGAGCATGCGGTGAGGGGGCTCCTTGCCTAAAACGGATGCCGGGTCCGCTACCCGGTGGGTCACATGATAACCACCGACAGGCCGCTCCACAGCATGCTGCCTGCCAAGGAATTCGAGCCGTCGAGGACCGCGGACGACGCAACGCTTGTTTGCTTACACCCGCAACCGCCACCCGGTCTGTCGATCGGCCGCGTCCTGCTCACGAAACTGGCGCGGCGACTGGCCGGTGGTGCGCTTGAACACCTTGGAGAAGCCGAAGGCGTCCTGATAGCCCACAGCCTGCGCCACCTGTTCCAGCGTCTGGCGCGTCTCGGCCAGCAACTGCATGGCCTTCTGCATGCGCAGCGTGCGCAGGTGGTTCAGCGGCGTGTCGCCCATGGCGGTGCGAAAGCGCTCGGCCAGCGCCGAACGCGACAGGCCCACCTGCTGCCCCAGCTCGTCCAGGGTCCAGCCGTGGCCCAGGTTGCCGTGCATGAGGGTGAGCACCTGGCGGATCGGCCTGTCGGTGATGGCATGGTGCCAGCCCGGTGTCCCGGGGTTTTCGCGCGCGGCGATCTCGCGCAGCGCAAACGCGAACAGCGCGTCCAGCAGACCGTGGGTGGCCGAGGTGGCTCCCATCGCCTGGTCGCCCAGCTCGCGGTCCAGCAGGCCCAGCGTCAGCGGCACAGCCGACAACGAAGGCAGGGTGTGGCCGCGCACCACGAACCAAGGGGGCAGGCTGCGCAGGAAGGGATGCAGCGGGTCGTGCCACAGCTGGTAGGCGGCGCTGATCACCTGCGTGGCCCTGTCGGGGTCGTGGCTTGGCGGGCTGTCCTGGGCGGCCTCGTTCAGGCCGCCGCCCGCGAAGCGCGCGATCGGCACCGTGGTGCTGCGCGCGGGTGGTTGGCGATTCAGCGAAAGCAGGTGCACGCAGCCGCGCGCCATCAGAACGAGATCGCCAGCCTGAAGTTCCAGCGGTTCGTCGAGGTTGGAGGCGTGAACGAAGGCGCGGCCGCGCGTGACCGCGTGCAGCCCGAGGCTGCGTTCGCAGGGGAAGCGCAGCGCGGCCTCAGGCGTGAGCCCGTGCAGATCGAGCAGGCGGCGCCTCAACCCGGCGACATGAAGAATGTCGGAGAGTATGTCCATGAAGCGCCATTATATGGACGATCAGACATGAAAGCAGGAATTTCATGCATTCCAGTTTGGATTCGTCGGGAACACACTGGAGGTCTTCGCAACCCACACAGGAGTTTCCAGATGACCACCACCCTCGTGATCGGCGCCAATGGCCAGATCGGGTCCACCCTCGCCAGTCTGCTCGCCGCGCAGGGCCAGACCGTGCGCCGCGCCACCAGCCGCACACCCTCGCAACCCGGCGAGGTTCAGGTCAACCTCGCCACCGGCCAAGGCCTGGCTGCCGCGCTGGCCGGCGTCGACCAGCTGTTCCTGATGGCGCCGCCCGGCTACGCCAACCAGCACGAACTGCTGATTCCCGCCATCGACGCCGCCAAGGCGGCCCGGGTGCGCAAGGTCCTGCTGCTTTCGGCCATGGGCGCGAACGCCGACGACAGCATCCCGCTGCGTCGCGCTGAGCTGCACCTGGAGCGCTCGGGCCTGGCCTGGAACGTGATCAGGCCCAACTGGTTCATGCAGAACTTCCACACCTTCTGGCTGCACGGCATCCAGACCCAGGGCCAGATCTTCCTGCCGGTGGGCAACGCCAAGGGCAGCTTCATCGATACGCGTGACATCGCCGCCGTGGCGGCCAAGCTGCTGTCATCTGAAAACTTCGTCAACGAATCGCACGACCTGACCGGCAGCGAATCGCTGGACCACACCCAGGTGGCGGCGATCCTGTCGAAGGCCACGGGCCGGACCATCGGCTACACCGACATTCCCGAGGACGCCATGCGCCAGGGCCTGCTGGGCGCGGGCCTGCCGGCGGATTACACCGAATTCCTGCTGGTGATCCTGGGCGCCTTCAAGGCCGGCTATTCGGAACGCATCACCGACGGCGTGCAGCGCATCACCGGCCAGGCGCCGATCCGCTTCGAGCAGTACGCACAGGATTTCAAGGCGCACTGGGCCTGACGGCCTTGCGGGTCGTTACAGGCCCTGCAGGCTGCGCAGCACCTCTTCGGCCGTGGCCGGGGCGTTCATGGCTTCCGGATTGCCCCCGCCCTGCGCCACAGCGTCGCGCAGCGCCTCGAATACGCTGATCGCCAGCATGAAGGGCGGCTCGCCCACGGCCTTGCTGCCGTGCACGTTGTCTTCGCGGTTCGCTTCGGGCCAGAGTTCGACCCGGAAGTGCTCGGGAATGTCGCCCGTGGCCGGGATCTTGTAGGTGCTGGGGGCGTGGGTTTGCAAATACCCCTTGCTGTTCCACACGAGATGTTCGGTCGTGAGCCAGCCCATGCCCTGCACGAAGCCGCCCTCGATCTGGCCGATGTCGATGGCCGGGTTGATGCTGCGGCCCACGTCGTGCAGGATGTCCACTTTCAGCACGCGGCTCTCGCCGGTCAGCGTGTCGATGGCGACCTCGGTCACTGCCGCGCCGTAGGCGAAGTAGTAGAACGGACGGCCCAGCATGGTGGTCTTGTCGTAGTGGATCTTGGGCGTGCGGTAGAAGCCGTCGCTCCAGAGCTGGATGCGGTTGGCATACGCTGCGCCCACCACGGCCTCCCACGTCCGTGTCTGCCGCTCGGTGATGACCTGGCCGCCCTCGAAACGCACCGCGCCCGCGCCCACGCCATCCAGCCCTGCCACGAAGGCTGCCAGGTTCTGGCGCACCTGGCGCGCGGCGAACTGGGCCGCGCGGCCGTTCAGGTCGGTGCCGCTGCTGGCGGCGGTGGCGCTGGCGTTGGGCACCTTGCTGGTGTCGCTGGCGGTGGAGAGCACACGCTCGAAAGGCACGCCCAGCTCGTCGGCCACGATGGCCGCGACCTTGGTGTTCAGGCCCTGGCCCATCTCGGTGCCGCCGTGGTTCACCTGCACGCTGCCGTCGGTGTAGACGTGCACCAGCGCACCCGCCTGGTTGAACAGGGTGGCGGTGAAGCTGATGCCGAACTTGACCGGCGTGAGCGCAATGCCGCGCTTGATGACCGGGCTGCTGGCGTTCCACTGGGCGATCTGTTCGGCGCGC
>JALOSN010000284.1 GCA_025458415.1 Hydrogenophaga sp. | reverse complement strand
TTGGCCGCCATGATCACCGACAGCGGGTTCTCCTGGCCGTCCACAGTACCTTGCTGCAGAGCGGTGAACACTTCCGGGAACGCCATGGGCGTGGTCACAATGCCCAGGCCCTTGTAGGCCGCGACGTGCACCGGGTTTTCCATGGTGCGCATCTTCAGGCCCTTGAGGTCATCCGGGCTGTTGACCGCGCGGCGGTTGTTGGTCATGTGGCGAACGCCGTTCTCACCCCAGCCCAGGGCCTTGATGCCCTTGCTGTCGAACTTCGTGAGCATCTCCTGACCGATGGGGCCGTCGAGCACGGCGCGGGCATGGGCCTTGTCACGGAACAGGAAGGGGATGTCCAGGATGCGCGCCTCGGGCACGAAGTTCGGCACCGGTCCGGTCGAGGTGAAGGTCAGTTCGTGCGTGCCCAGCTGCACGGCTTCGATCGACTCGCGCTCACCACCGAGCGAGCCCGAGTAGAAGGTCTGGATCTTGTAGCGTCCTCCGGTGCGGCGCTCGACCTCTTGCGCGAACGTGTCGATGCCCACGCCCTGGTGCGAGTCCTTGGCCACCGAGATATTGATGCGCATGGTGGTCTGCGCCTGGGCGGTCACGGCCAGACCCGACAAACCCCATGCCAGACCACAAGCCAGACCCAGTGTGCTCAAACGACGCGAAATCTTCATGAGTGTCTCCTTAAGGAATCGAGGCATCGGGATGATGTCTCAGGTTGTCATACAAATTTCATTATCGAACCCCCGGCGCCCTGGGGCATCGGGGTTTTCTCGGACACTGATCGATCAATACCCTCGAAACTGGTGGAGGCGACTGGCCTCAGGAACTCATATAGGGACGCAACCAGGTCAGGCCGGCCGACGTGGCGCCCGCAGGGCGGTATTCGCAGCCGATCCAACCATCGAAGCCCATGGCATCAAGGCGACTGAACAGGTGCGGGAAAGCCACCTCGCCCATGTCGGGTTCGTGACGGTCGGGCACGCCTGCGATCTGGATGTGACCCACGCCGCCCAGGTGGCGCTCGAGGCGGCGCGTCAGGTCGCCTTCCATGATCTGGCAGTGGTAGAAGTCCATCTGGACCTTGAGATTGGGTGCCCCGACCTCGGCCACGATGTCGTGCGCCTGTTGCTGCCAGTTCAGGAAGTAGCCCGGCATGTCGCGGGTGTTGATGGGCTCGATCAGCAGCGTGATCCCCTCATCCTCCAGCACACGCGCAGCGGCGCGCAGGTTGTTGACATAGGTGCTGCGGGCCTGTTCGGGCGACACGCCGTCTGGCAGCAAGCCCGCCATGGCGTGCAGTCGCTTGCAAGCCGTGGCGCGCGCGTACGGCAGGGCCGCTTGCACCGACTGTGCAAACTCGGCTTCGCGCCCCGGGTGGCAGGCCATGCCGCGCTCGCCGGCCGACCAGTCGCCGGGCGGCAGGTTGAAGAGCACCTGCGTGAGGCCATGGGCCTGCAGCCGCTGGGTGATATCCGCTATCGGGTACTCGTAGGGAAACAGGTACTCCACCGCCCGGAACCCGTCGGCGGCTGCAGCAGCGAAACGGTCCAGGAACGCGTACTCGGTGTACATCATCGAGAGGTTGGCGGCGAAACGGGGCATCGGGTGGTCCAGACGATCGGTACGGGGCACCCTCACCAGGGCGCAGAAAAATGCTGGCGCAGCTCGTCGATCTGCGTCGCGCTCAGTGGTTCGGGCATCTCGGGCGACATCAGGCAGAGCCGGGCGGTCTCCTCCAGCTCCTCCAGCACGGCCATGGTCGCCGCCGGTGTCGGGCCCCAGACATTGGGGCCGAGGCGTTCGAGCATCACGGCGCGCAATTCGCGTCCGGCGGCACGAGCGCCCTCCATCTGCGTGGCCACCGCACCGGCCACCGCCGGGTCCCCCGGGCGGTGGTAGGGAATCAGCGGCACACGACCCACTTTCATCACGAAGTACGGTGTGATGGGTGGCAGCCATTCGGCCCCGGCAACCGGCTTGCGAAGAGACCAGGCGACCAGGTGGGTGGAATGGGTGTGGATGACACACCGGGCCTGCGGTTGCGCTTCGTAGATGCGCCGGTGCAGCGCCAGGGTCTTGCTGGCCCGGGCACCGCTGATCTGCTGGCCATCGGTACCCACCCAGGCCAGGGCGTCTGGCGACAGGAAACCCAGGCAGGCGTCGGTGGGCGTGATCAGGAAGCCGTCACCGAGGGCTTCGGGCACACGCACGCTGATGTTCCCCGCCGTGGCGTGCACATAGCCCCGCTCGAAGAGTGAGCGTCCGACGCGGCACACCTCATCTCGCAAGGCGCCCCAGGTGCTGAATTCGGTCAGGGACATGCGGCTGGCCTCAAGCGCTCATGGCCAGGGCTTTGGCGAAAAAATCGGTCCCGCCGAAGTTGCCCGACTTCAGGGCCAGCAGAAGCTCGCGCCCGGACACCTGCGTCCACGGCACGCCAGGGTCGATGCTCGGACCGATGCGCAGCATCTGCACGCCCAGCGCTTTCACCACAGCACCCGAAGTTTCACCACCGGCCACCACCAGGCGGCGCACGCCCCGCTCCGCCAACCCGACGGCCACCTGCGACAGGCAGTCCTCCACCAGCTGCCCCGCACGGGCCACGCCCAGCTCTGCTTGTACGGCCTGCACCGCCTCGGGTTGCGCCGTGGCATACACCAGCACCGGCTCCTCGGTCTGTGCATCCACCCACTGCAGAATCTGCTGCGCCAGGGGCTCACCAGCGGCGAGCGCGCGCACATCGATCTGGAAGCCCGGTCGTCCGCCGCCCAGCCATTGCGCCACCTGCGCGTTGGTGGCCTGTGAACAGGAGCCGGACAGAACGGCTGCGCGGCCGCCGCCGATGGTGAGCTGAGCGGCGTGCGCATCAGGCTGAAGCCAGCCCTTGGCCTGGTAGACCGCTGGCAGACCCAGGGCGAGGCCGGAACCGGCCGTGACCAGAGAAAGGTCCGCGCAGGCCTGCGCCAGGGTGTGCAGCGAAGCGGTGTCGATGGCATCCACCACAGCAAACCGGCATCCGGTCTGACGCAAGCCATCGAAGCGCTGTTGAAGCGCATCAGCACCCTTGACCACTGTGGCGTGTGCCGCCAGCCCCACCCGGCCCCGGCTTTGCGCCTGAAGCACGCGCACCAGATTCGCATCGGTCATGGGCGTCAGAGGGTGGTGTCGCATGCCCGAGTCGCTGAGCAACTGGTCGCCCACGAACAGGTGGCCCTGGTACACGGTGCGGCCGTTTTCAGGCAGCGCGGGACAGGCCGTCGAAGGTGGAGCAGTACTTGAAATAGAACTGACGCGCACCGGCAGCCTGCAGGCAGCGCAGCGCGGCCACCGAATCGGCCACCGCCTCAGCCACCGGCGCGGTGCGCGACTTCAGCGCCACCACCACCGCCTCGGCCTCGGGCATGGGCCCGGCAGGCACACCGATCACCAGCACCGTGCGCATGCCGGCGCGCACCAGCATGCTCGCCACATCGGTGGCGCCGGTGAAGTCGTCCGCGATCACACCGAGGATCATGCCGCGTCCCCGTGACCGGGCAGGTTCAGGCCGGCCAGCGCCGCGTAGTACTTGACCACGGCCGCATCATCCTCGGCGCCATGGCCCATGGCCGCCGTGGCCAGGTACAGCTGGTGGGCCGCCGCCGCCATGGGCAAGGGG
>JALOSN010000283.1 GCA_025458415.1 Hydrogenophaga sp. | reverse complement strand
GGGTGTGCATGAATGCATGACTGGTGTGTCGATTCCTGCAATTGTTGATGATCAGGCCTGCTCCGACAATGGATTCCGACAACCCACCACAGGAGTTCATCATGCAGCGTCGTTCCTTTCTTCGGGTGGCTGGCGGCACAGCCATCGCCGCCGCCACGGCATCCCTGTCCGCCTGCAGCAGTGACCTTCCGCCCGAGGCGACGGCCGCCTGGCGCGGGCCGGTGCACGAGCAGGACCTGCGGCGCTGGGTTCTGGCCCATGCCATCCTCGCTCCCCACTCCCATAACCTGCAGAGCTGGCTCGTCGACCTGTCGGTACCCGGGCAGATCAGCCTGTTCATCGACCGCACCCGGCTACTGCCCGAAACCGACCCCCACTCGCGCCAGATGATGATGAGCCAGGGCACCTTCCTGGAGCTGCTGGACCTGGCCGCACGGCAACGCGGCCACCGGGCCGACATCACGCTGTTCCCCCAGGGCACGTTCGGCCCCCGGGACGTGGACGATCGCCCCACTGCCCTCATCCGCCTGGAACCCGATGACCGTGTCCAGCCCGATCCTTTGTTCGGTCAGGTGTTCCGCCGGCGCACCAACCGCGGCGCCTACCAGTCCAGCCCACCCGGGCCAGCGGCGGTACAGGCCGTGATCGGCGCGTCGGAACCCTATCCCTTCCGGGTGGGTGTGACCACCGGCGACCAGCCCGAAAGCCTGGACCGGCAACGCGAGATCGCCAAGGAAGCGTGGCGCATCGAACTCACGACGCCACGGACCGTGCTGGAGTCGTTCAAGGTCCTGCGCATCGGTCCCACCGAGATCGCCATGCACCGGGATGGCATCTCGCTGAACGATCCGATGGTGCGCGTCATCCACGCCCTCGGGCTGTTCGACCGCAACGTGGCACCCGGCGCGGACGACATGGCCACCACCGGCCAGATCAAGGAGTTCAACGACCACATCGACGGCACGCCAGCGTTCTACTGGCTGATCTCCGAGGGCAATGAGCGAAGCACGCAGATCAACGCCGGCAGGGCCTGGGTGCGTGCCCAGCTGGCGGCGACCGCCCAGGGCCTGGCCATGCAGCCGATTTCGCAGGCCTTGCAGGAATACCCGGAAGTGGAGGCACCGTACCGCGACATCCACAATCTGCTGCAGGCCCCGGCACCGCGCTTCACGGTGCAGATGTGGGCACGTCTGGGTGTCGGCGCAGAGGTAGCGCCCGCTCCCCGGAGGGGGCTGGAGGCGCACATCGTGAAAGCCTAGCGGGCCCCGAAATCGCGCGGTGGGGGCACCACGGACATTGATGGGGGCGGATCCGGACAAATGGTAGGGCGTGCTGGGCTCGAACCAGCGACCAAGGGATTATGAGTCCCCTGCTCTGACCAACTGAGCTAACGCCCCACCGAACCGGTTATTGTAGGTGCTGGACCTTGTGAAGGCGCTCACTTGCCATGGCTCAGGGCGTTGCTCACCAGCTTGGCCGTCACGTCCACGATCTGGATCATGCGGTCGTAGGGCATGCGCTGCGGACCAATGACGCCCAGGGTGCCGACCACCTGACCGTCGACCTCGTACGGGGCCGTGACCACCGACAGGTCCTCATAGGGAACCACCTGGCTTTCGCCACCGATGTAGATGCGCACGCCGTCGGCCTGGGTCGACACGTCCAGCAGGCGCATCAGCTGGGTCTTCTGCTCGAACAGGTCGAACAGGCGACGCAGGTTGCCCATGTCGGACGAAAACTCGGACACCGACAGCAGGTTGCGCTCGCCGGAGACGACCACCTCGTCTGCCTGTGCTTCCTCCTCGGCGACGGGCGCGACCGCCGCCTGCATCAGCTCGGCGATCTCGCCACGCAGGGCTTCGACCTCGTTGCGCAGACGCTCGCGCACCGCCTCCATGGTCAGACCGGCGTAATTGGCATTGAGGAAGTTGGCCGCCTCCAGCAGCTGCGACTGGGTGAAGCTGGCCTGGGTCTGGATGATGCGATTCTGCACGTCGCCGTCCGGGGAGACGATGATGACCAGCACCCGGTGCTCGGACAGGCTGAGGAACTCGATGTGGCGGAACACCGAGCTGCGTCGCGGTGCCATCACCACGCCCACGAAGTGAGACAGGCTCGACAGCATGTGCGCCGCGTGGCTGATCACCCGCTGCGGCTTGCCCGCCTCGATGGCGCCGGAGGCAATGTCGTTGAGGGTCGGCAGCTCGCCCCGCCGGACAGTCAGCATGGTGTCGACGAACAGCCGGTAACCCTTGGCGGTCGGAATGCGACCGGCCGAGGTGTGCGGGCTGGCGATCAGGCCCAGCTCCTCCAGGTCGCTCATCACGTTGCGGATGGTGGCCGGCGACAGGTCCAGCCCGGTGGCCTTGGCCAGCGTGCGGGAACCCACCGGCTGGCCATCGGCGATGTATCGCTCGACCAGCGCCTTGAGCAACAGTTGGGAACGGTCGTCCAGCATGATGCGATCATTTTACGGAGGAAGAACCGCCCGGGGGCCGCTGATGGCAAGGGTTTGCCAGAGGGATGGGCTGCATACCCTGTGATGTAATCCTCGCATGAGCCAGACTTCACCTGCGCAGGGAGCGACCCGGCGAGCCGCAGCCCTGCGATTCGCCCATGTCGTGATCATCGGCAAGTACCAGGCGCCGGGGTCGAAGCACGCGGTCGAGGAGATCGCCCATTTCCTGCACGATGAAGGCTGCGACGTGTCGCTGGAGACCGACACGGCGCTCAACACCGGCCTGTCGCAGTACACATCGCTGGACGTGCCGGCCATCGGCCGGGAATGCCACCTGGCCCTGGTGGTCGGCGGTGATGGCACCATGCTCGGCATCGGGCGCCAGCTGGCCCGTTATGGCGTTCCGCTGATCGGCATCAACCAGGGTCGGCTGGGATTCATCACCGACGTTCCCTTCGAGGGATTTCGCGAGCGGCTGCGCCCCATGCTGCGCGGGGAATACGAAGAGGATGCCCGCGCCCTCATCGCCGCCAGCGTCTGGCGCGACGGGCACTGCGTTTTCGAGGCCACCGCCCTCAACGATGTGGTGGTGAACCGCAGTGGCGTGGCCAGCATGATCGAGCTGCGGGTGGAGGTGGATGGGCACTTCGTGGCCAACCAGCGGGCCGATGGCCTGATCATTGCCACCCCCACCGGGTCGAGCGCTTACGCGCTGTCGGCCGGCGGCCCCATGCTGCATCCGGACATCGATGGCTGGGTGATGGTGCCGATCGCTCCCCACACGCTGTCCAACCGTCCGGTGGTGCTGTCCTCGCACAGCGAGATAGCCGTGGAGATCGTGGCCGGCAAGGACGCCAGCGCCAACTTCGACATGCAGACGCTCACCAGCCTGATGCATGGCGACCGCATCGTGGTGCGGCGCTCGCCCCATTCGCTGCGCCTG
>JALOSN010000282.1 GCA_025458415.1 Hydrogenophaga sp. | reverse complement strand
ACATTCGAGGCCGTAGCGGGCGCAGATGGTGGCGGTGGCCACGCCGTGCTGGCCGGCACCGGTCTCGGCGATCACGCGCGGTTTGCCCATGCGCTTGGCGAGCATGGCCTGGCCGATCACGTTGTTGATCTTGTGCGCGCCGGTGTGGTTGAGGTCTTCGCGCTTGAGAAAGATCTGCGCGCCGCCGACCTCGCGGCTCATGCGCTCGGCGTGGTAGACCGGACTGGGCCGGCCGACAAAGTGGGCCAGTTCCTTGCGGAATTCGGCCAGGAAGGCAGGGTCGTGCTGGTACTTCGCGTAGGCGGCTTTCAGCTCGTTGATGGCGTGGGTGAGCGTCTCGCTCACGAAGCTGCCGCCGTAGATGCCGAAGTGGCCGCGGGCGTCGGGCTGATGGTAGGTGGGGGTGTCCATGTGGGGTGTCTCGTTGCTGGGCCCGAGCCACCCGTTCACGTTGGAATCAGGTGTCAGCCAGGGCGGGGATAGGTCCATCGGCCGCGCGCACGGCGGCCACGAAGGCGAGCATCTTGTCGGGGTCCTTGATGCCTTTGGAGGCTTCGACCTCACGTCAACGGCCCAGGGCCGCACGAGGCGAATGCCATCGGTCACGTTTGCAGGCGTGAGTCCACCAGACAAAACGAGGCGAGAGCTGGCGTTTAGTTGTGGATGTGACCAAGGGAAAGCTGTCCAGTCGAAAGATTGACCGCCGCCGCCGTAGCCCTCGACATGGGCATCAAGCAGGATGGCCTGAGCCGCAGCGAAATCAAGGCTGTATTTTATGAGATCAAAGCCCGCTCCGGGAGGTCCTGGTGGAATGCGGGCCGCCCGGATGAACGGTCGCCCCGCCGCCATGCAGTCGGCAGGCGTCTCGTCACCGTGGAACTGCAGCAGGGCGTTCGGCACCGCAGCCACGCACTGGGCGATGAACTCGGGGCTGGCGTTGACGAACAGCAGGACGGGTGTCACGAACGGGGGCAGCCTGTGAGCCAGCCCGCCGGCCAATTCAGGGCTGACAAAGCGCGGGCTCTTCGGATAGAGCACAAACCCGATGGCGTCCGCACCGGCGTGAACGGCCGCATCCACGTCCTGCTCGCGTGTCAGGCCACAGATCTTGATGCGTGTGCGGTGCAGGCTCATGGCAACCAGTCGAAAGCGGGGGTTCGTTCGGGAAGGGCCAGACCCGGATCGTAGACCGGCCCCAGGAAATAGAGGCCGTCGGGTGAGAACGTGGGCGCCGCAGCATCACGGCTGCGTGCGGCGAGCACCTCGGCCATCCAGTGCGCTGGGCGGGCGCCCGTGCCGATGTAGACGAGGCAGCCCATGATGTTGCGGATCATGTGGTGCAGAAAAGCGTTGGCTTCGAACTCGAAGCGCCAGTAAGCCCCACGCCGGGTCATGTCGATGCGCAGCATCTGTTTGACCGGGGTGTGGGCCTGGCACTGCGAGGCGCGGAACGAGGTGAAGTCGTGTTCGCCGATCAGGACCTGCGCCGCTGCCTGCATCGGCTCGATGGCCAGGGGGCGGAACACCCAGCCCACCTGCCCGCTGTCCACGCTGGGACGCACGGGCGACTCCAGCAGCACGTAGGCGTAGCGGCGTGAGCGGGCGCTGGCGCGGGCGTGGAAGCTGTCGGGCACCGCCCGCGCCCATTGCACAGCGATATCGGCCGGCAGAAAGCTGTTGGTGCCCCGCACCCACGCGTTCTCAGGGCGTTCCAGCGCCGAGTCGAAGTGCACCACCTGATTCAGTCCGTGCACACCGGCATCGGTGCGACCGGCACACAGGGTGGAGACCGACGGCACGTCCAGCAAGCGGCTGAGCGCGCCTTCCAGGTGGTCCTGCACCGTCTGTCCGCTGGGCTGGCTCTGCCAGCCTTGATAGCGGCCGCCGTGGTAACTGAGACCCAGAGCGATGCGCAAGGGCTGGAGGCTCCGGGTCGGGGGTCGGTTCAGGCGAGGTCGGCCAGGAAAGTGCGCGCCTTGGTCTTGAGCGTGCCGGAGGCCTCGGCCAGCACCTCTTCAGCCAGGGAGCGGGCCCCCTCCAGGTCACCGATGGCGCGGAACTCCTCGGCCAGAGACAGCTTGGTGTCGAGCGGGTTTTCCTCGGACAACTCACCCGGCACCGAATCGGCCAGGGCGTCAGGCAAGGCATCTGCCTGTGCGTTGAGGTCCAGGTTGAGGTCACCGAGGTCGAAATTCAGCATGTCGCCCGCTGGCGGTTCCGCCTGGATTGACGACAGGGGCACGGCGCCACTGGGCATATCCAGCTCCAGCGGCTGGGGTTCCTCGTCCAGGTCGAAGTCCGGAAGCACCTCGCTGGTGTCGAACGTGGAACTCTCGGCGACCGGAGGCTGCGCGACAGGGGCGCTGACCCTGGGTTCGGCAGGCAGATCCAGGTCAAGGTCGAAGTCCATCGAGCCCGAGGGGGGCCCATTGGGCTCCTTGGCCACCTGGGCGGGCCCCGCCATGGAAGAAGGCGAAGCCGTCAGGGCCTCGGTGCTGCCGAGGTCGTCCATGCCCGAAACGACCGAGTCGTTGGCCGGCGGTGTGGCATCGTCCAGCGAAAAATCGAGGTCAAGGTCCAATGCACCACCAGCGACCGCGCCGCCTGAGGCGCCCAGCGTGCTGGGTACGAAGGGCATGGTGTTCACGGGGACGCCAGCCGGACCCGATGGTTCGGCGCCCGCTTTCGAGGCAGGACGACCGCCCGGCTGGTACAGCGGGTTGCCCGCATCGAGTTCGCGGCCCAGCTCGCAGGCATGCTCCCACTCCGGACCCTGACCCTGTGTCAGGCCAAAGGCCTCTGTGGCGACCACCTCGAAGGCCTTGGCATCGCGCCGTTTGGCGTAGATTTCAAGAAGCTTGTTGTGGATGGCCACACGCGTCGGGGTCGAGCGCATGGCCTCCTTGAGGATCTCTTCGGCCTGCAGGTCGCGGCCATAGGCCAGGTAGACGTCGGCCTCGGCGACCGGGTCCACATCGCCAGCCGCATCCAGCTGGCTGGGTGAGTAGACCATGGACGAGCCGGAAGCCGCCGATTCGGCCGTGTCGATGCGCTGGCCTCCGCTGGAGCCGAAGAACGAGTCGGGCTGCAGCCGGCTTTCCAGGAAGGAACTGTCGACGCTCGCCGCCTTCTTGCGCTGCCGGACACGGTAGAGGCCCAGCCCGGCCAGCAGGGCCAGCAGGCCACCGGCCAAGGGCAATACCAGCGGATTCTCCATGAGGCGAGCCACCAGACCGGGCTCTTCGGGCAGAGGCGCCGGTCGCGGGGGCGGGGGCGGCGGGGCTGCTGGTGCGGGAGCCGGCGCCGGAGCCGGTTCAGCCGTCGCGGCAGCGGGTGCCGCCGCGGGTTCGCCTTCGACCGGCTCGGCGGGCAGCGGGGTGGGGCTGGCCGGCGCGCCAGTGGCCGGCGCCAGTGCGGGCGGTGCGGTGACGCCTGGGGCTGCTGTCTCGGTGGCTGCTGCCGGCGCCGCAGGTGCTGCGGGCGCAGCAGCAACGGGAGGTTTGGCGGGTGTGGCCGCCGGTGCGGCGGTTCCGAGGCGATTGAGCTCCTCGATGTTGCGTGAGAGCTCTGCCACGCGCTTGGCCTCTTCCTCTGCCTTGCGGGCCTGGGCGATCTGCGCTTCCTGGGTGGCTTGTTCCGGGCGGGCCAGGGTCAGGCGGTCAGGGGATGCCTCCTGGGGACGGGTTTCCTGCACCTCGGCCTGCACCTGGCCTGCAGCCTGGCGGTCGGCAGCGCCAACGCCGGCATCGGGTACACGGGCGGCCAGCCGCTGGCGGAACTCGTTGAAGTCGCGCGCCTGGGCGGCAATGATGTTGAGCACGACGCCCGCGCGAACCCGGTTGACGTTGTTGTTGATGAAGGCCTGCGGGTTGGCCCGGAGCATGGCCACCAGCATCTGGTCGAGCGAGACATTGGCCGGCAGGTTGGCCGCTGCGATGCGGCCGGCGGTGTCGCCACGTTGCACGCGCACCTGTTCAGCGGCAGCCTGGGCGGCCGGTGGCGTGGCAGGAGCCGCAGCTGGCGCAGGTGTTGCGGCCGGCGCAGGTGCAGGAGCCGGCGACGGTGCCGAGGCGGCCGGTGCCGATGGCGGTACCACTGCGCTGGGAGGCGGTGCGGCCGTGGCAGCCCGTGCGGGTGCGGGCGCCGGTGCGGACGGCGCACTGGCCGCTGGCGGCAGGGGCGTCGGTGCCGGGGTGGCTGCGCGTGGTGGGTCAAACAGCAGGGTGTAGTCGCGTACCACCCGGCCAGCGGCCCAGTTGGCTTCGATGATCAGGTCGAGAAAGGGCTCGTTGATGGGGCGCGGGCTGGTCAGTTGCAGGTAGGCCGTGCCGTTGGGCCGACGCTGCAGGGTCACCTGCAGGTTGAACAGGGCCGGATTGAGGTCCATGCCAGCGGCCCGGTAGGCTTCCTGCGAGCCCAGGGTCACCCGCAGGCTTTCGGCCTCGGCGGCATCGATTTCCGGCACATCTATCTGGGCGCGCAGCGGCTCACCCAGGGCCGACTGCACCACGATACGGCCCAGCGCCAGCGCGTGTGCGTCCGGGGACATGGCCAGGCCAGTGCACAGCACGGCGGCCGCCGCAACGGCATGCAGGCTGGGGCTGGGCACGGGCACCTCGACGTTATAGACCGAGAAATGACCATAGCATCAACGCATTACAGTGACAAGCTGAGAATCCGCTTGAGTTTCAAAGCTGGCCGTCTGTCGTTGTGCTTCGGGGCTTCTCGTTGTGGCAGCGCAACGTGCGTTACAGACGGCCCCGCTGTGACATATGGCACGGCCCGCCCGAGACGGACCGCTCCAGGACAGGGACGCTCAAGGCGTTCAGGCGTCCAGCAGGATGCGCAGCATGCGGCGCAGCGGCTCGGCCGCACCCCACAGCAACTGGTCGCCGATGGTGAAGGCGCCCACGTACTCGGGGCCCATCGCCAGCTTGCGGATGCGACCGACCGGGATGGTCATGGTGCCGGTCACGGCCACCGGCGTCAGATCCCGGATGGTCGCTTCACGCGTGTTCGGCACCACTTTCGCCCACGGGTTGTCGGCAGCGATCATGGCTTCGATGTCGGCCACCGGCACGTCCTTCTTCAGCTTGAAAGTCAGTGCCTGGCTGTGGCAGCGCATGGCGCCCACGCGCACGCAGAAACCGTCGACCGGGATCGGCGCCGAGCCGAAGCCCTCGCCCAGACCCAGGATCTTGTTGGTCTCGGCCATGCCCTTCCACTCTTCCTTGGACTGGCCATTGCCCAGGTCCTTGTCGATCCAGGGGATGAGGCTGCCTCCCAGCGGCACACCGAAGTTGGCGGTTTCGGCGCCGCTCAGGCTGCGCTGCCTGGCGATGACCTTGCGGTCGATTTCCAGGATGGCGCTCTTGGGGTCGTCCAGCAGGGCCTTCACTTCGGCGTTCAGCGTACCGTACTGCGTCAGCAGTTCGCGCATGTGCTGGGCGCCACCACCGGAGGCGGCCTGGTAGGTCTGGGTGGACATCCACTCGACCAGGCCGGCCTTGTACAGCGCGCCCACGCCCATCAGCATGCAGGAGACGGTGCAGTTGCCGCCGATCCATTCCTTGCCGCCCCTGGCCAGGGCGTTCTTGATCACCGGCATGTTGACCGGGTCGAGGATGATGACGGCGTCCTTTTCCATGCGCAGGGCGGAGGCGGCGTCGATCCAGTGGCCGTTCCAGCCGGCGGCGCGCAGCTTGGGGTAGACCTCGTTGGTGTAGTCACCACCCTGGGCGGTGATGATGATCTCGCAGCGCCTGAGGGCGTCGATGTTGTTCGCGTCCTGCAGCGTGGTCTCGTTCTTCGCCATCGCGGGGGCCTTGCCGCCGGCGTTCGAGGTGGAGAAGAACAGCGGCTCGATCAGGTCGAAATCCTTTTCCTCGACCATTCGATCCATCAACACCGAGCCGACCATGCCGCGCCAGCCGACCAGACCTACCAACTTGCTCATTTCAATCGCCCTTTCAAGTTAAGAAACAGTACAGACCGGA
>JALOSN010000281.1 GCA_025458415.1 Hydrogenophaga sp. | reverse complement strand
GGGCTGCCTGCTGGCCGTCGGGTTGGGCGAGGCGCCCTTGCTGCGCCAATGCACCTTCAGCCTGTGGACGGATGCGCAAGCCATGCGAGCCTATGCCGGTCAGGGCGCCCACCGCCAAGCTGTGGAGCAGGTCCACGCCCACGACCTGTTCAGCGAGTCACTGTTCCTGCGCATGCACTTGCTGGCCCAGAGCGGGCACTGGCCTGCCGCGTGGGCCGCAGAGTCGAGCCGGTCGGCCCCCGGCCTGCCAGGCGCGCAGGGCGCCACCAGGGGATCGGGCCGATGAGCAGACAACAGGTGGTCGTCGTGGGTGCCGGCATGGGCGGGCTGGTGGCTGCCCTGGAACTGGCCCAGCATGGCCTGGCCGTGACCGTCATCGACGCGGGGAGCGGCCCCGGCGGCAAGCTGCGCCAGCTGCGCGTGGACGGCCAGGACATCGACAGTGGCCCCACCGTCTTCACCATGCGGTGGGTGTTCGACGAGCTGTTCGATTCCCTGGGGCTGTCGCTCGATCGGGAACTGCGGCTGCAGCCGCTGAACGTGCTGGCCCGCCACTGGTGGGATGACGGCAGTGCAATGGACCTGTACGCCGACCCGGCGCAGTCTTTCGACGCCGTGGGCAACCTGGCGGGTCTGGACGAAGCCCGGCGATTCAGGGACTTCTGCCTGCAGGCGCACGCGGTCTACCGAACGCTGGAACGGCCCTACATCCGCCAGTCCGCACCCACCCCCTGGGGCCTGACCCGCGACGTGGGCTGGCGCGGCCTGCGGGTGCTGACCGGGCTGGGACCGCTGAACAGCCTGTGGCGCAACCTGTCACGCCGATTCAACGACGAGCGCCTGCGCCAGCTGTTCGCGCGCTACGCCACCTACACCGGCTCCTCGCCCTGGCAGGCGCCCGCCACGCTGATGCTGATCGCCCAGGTGGAGATGGAAGGGGTGTGGTCGGTCGATGGCGGCATGCACGCGCTGGCCGCCTGCCTGCAACGGCTGGCGGTCGCCCGTGGCGTCCAGTTCCGCTTCGAGACCGCCTGCGAAGGCATCGTGCTCAAGGGCCGAAGGGCGACCGGGGTGCGGCTGACCTCGGGCGAGCAGCTGGACGCCTCCGCCGTCGTCTTTGCCGGTGACAGCGCAGCACTGCGTCAGGGTCTGCTGGGCGAGGGGGCGCGCCAGGCCGTGCCCGCACGCGCAGCGCCTCGCTCGCTGTCGGCACTGACCTGGACCCTGCACACCGCCACCGCCGGCGTGCAGCTGGACCGACACAACGTGTTCTTCCAGCGGCGCTATGCCGACGAATTCGACGACATTTTCCGCCGCCGGCAGTTGCCGCGCACCCCCACCGTGTACCTGTGCGCCCAGGACCGTGGCGTGCCTGGCCCCGTGCCCGAAGACGGCCAACCCGAACGCCTGCTCTGCCTGGTCAACGCACCGGCCGTGGGTGACCAACAGACCCTGACCGCCGAGGCGCTGGAACAATGCGAGACCAACAGCTTTCAACTGATGCGCCGCTGCGGCCTGGCCATGGCGCCGGCGGGTCCGCAGGTGCTGCGCACCACCCCGAAACACTTCCACCAGCGCTTTCCGGCGACCGGCGGGGCGCTGTACGGCCAGGCCAGCCACGGCTGGATGTCGGCTTTCGCCAGACCACGCGCGACCACGCCGCTGCAGGGTCTGTTCCTGGCCGGGGGCAGTGTGCATCCGGGCCCGGGCGTGCCGATGGCGGCGTTGTCGGGACGTCTGGCGGCCGCGGCCCTGATGGCCAGCCTCGTTTCGACCAGTTCGTACCCTCGGGCGGCTACCTCTGGTGGTACATCGACGCCGTCAGCGACGACGGCCAACACGGCCTGAGCCTGATCGCCTTTGTCGGCAGTGTCTTCTCTCCCTACTACGCCTGGGCGCGCCGCAAGACCGGCGTTGCGGCCAACCCGGACAACCACTGCGCACTCAATGTGGCGCTGTACGGTCCGAGCGGCAAATGCTGGAGCATGACCGAGCGGGGTTCACGCCTGAACCACCGTGAGCGCGACTGGCTGACCATCGGGCCAAGCCAGCTGCACTGGACCGGCACCTCACTGGACATCCACATCGACGAGGTTGCCGTTCCATGGCCGCGCCGCCTGCACGGCACTGTGCGACTGCACCCTCGGCAGCTGTTCGGCTTCGGCACCGCCCTGGACGCTGCCGGGCGGCACCGCTGGGGTCCGCTGGCACCCCAGGCCACGGTCGAGGTGGAACTGCAGGCACCCGCCCAGCGCTGGACCGGCCATGCCTACCTGGACAGCAACGAGGGTGATGAACCGGTGGACCGGGCCTTCACCGAATGGGACTGGTCACGCAGCCGCCTGGCGGACGGGAGCACCGCCGTGCTGTACGACCTGGAACCCGGCCATCCGGACGGTCGCCTGCTGGCCCTGCATTTCGGCCGCGACGGCGTGGTTCGGCCTTTTGACGCCCCTCAGCGACACGCCCTGCCGCGCACCGCATGGCGCCTGCCCAGGCGCATGCACGGCGAAACGGCTGTCAGCCTGTCGCGTCAGCTGGAGGACACACCCTTCTACCAGCGCTGCATGCTGAAAACCCGTCTGATGGGCGAGCCCGTGACCTGCTTTCACGAGACCCTGAACGTGCCACGCCTGGTCTCGCCCGTGGTGCAGGCCATGCTGCCCTGGCGGATGCCGCGCAGGAGCTGAAAACCGGACGTCGCACAGGGACAGCAGACATGCTGCACCATGTCGGGCATGCCATCACACATCTGCTCCCTGGCGGGGCTGGTCCTGGCCGCCGCCCTGGGCACCACCACCCACGCCCGGCCCGACACGGCGCACGACCGCGTCGCCCTGCCCGGCTTTGCCATCGACCGCACCGAAGTCACCATCGCGCAGTTCGCCCGCTTCGCGCAGGCCACCGGCACCGTGACCGAGGCCGAGCGCAACGGTGGCGGGTTTGAGTATCTGGGCGGCTGGCAGCGCCGCCCGGGATGGACCTGGCGCACACCCGATGGCACGTCACCGACTTCGTCCCAGTTGCCGGCCGTGCACCTGACCCACGCCGAAGCGGCGGCCTATTGCCGCTGGGCGGGTGCGCGGCTGCCGACAGCGGCCGAGTGGATATCGGCGGCCTACACCGAACAGCGCGCGTCGCCGCCCTCACCGTGGCAGCGCGGCAGAAGCTACCCCTACCCCACCGGCGACAGCCCGGACGGTGCCAACACCAGCGAAAGCGATCCCTGGCCGCGCGCCGCGCCGGCGGGTGCCACGGCGGCGGGCGTGAACGGCCTGTTCGACATGGGCGCCAATGTGTGGGAATGGGTGAGCGACGCGCGGGGCAGCGAGCGCCGCACCATGGGCGGGTCGTGGTGGTATGGTCCCTCGCAAATGCGCGCCGACGTCAGCGCCTGGAAAGCGGCC
>JALOSN010000280.1 GCA_025458415.1 Hydrogenophaga sp. | reverse complement strand
GGCGAAATCGCGGCCGCCACGCCCACCACCGCCAGGGTGTTGAACAGGTTGGATCCCAGCACATTGCCCAGGGCCAGGTCGTGCTCGCCCTTGCGCGCAGCGGCTATGCAGGAAGCCAGCTCCGGCAGCGAGGTCCCCACCGCCACCACCGTCAGGCCGATCACGAGGTCGCTGACGCCCAGCGCCTGGGCCACCGAGACCGCGCCCCACACCAGCAGGCGGGAACTGATGACCAGCACGACCAGGCCCAGCACCAGCCACATCAGAGCCTTGCCGATCGGCATGGGATGGGCTTGAAGCTCCGTCGCGGTTTCGTCGCCCAGCGCATCGGGGCCGCTGCGCAAGCCGGCCAGCACCGACCACGTCAGGAGTGCCGCAAAAACCGCCAGCAGAACGACGCCGTCGGTGCGCAACAGTTCCCGGTCCCAGGCCAGGTAGCCGGTGAGCAGGGTGACGGCCATCAGGATCGGCAGCTCCTTGCGCAGGATCAGCGAATGCACCGTGATCGGGTTGATCAAGGCGGTCAGACCCAGGATGAGTGCGATGTTGGCGATGTTCGAACCCCAACCATTGCCCAGCGCCAGCTCCGGGTTGCCCTGCAGAGCGGCATTGGTGGAGACCACCATTTCGGGGGCCGACGTACCGAAGCCCACGATGACCATGCCCACCAGAAGGGGTGGCACGGCAAAGTGGGTGGCGGTCGCCGAGGCGCCGTCGACGAAACGGTCGGCGCTCCAGACCAGCAGGGCCAGTCCGGCGAGAATGGCGAGCGAAGGCAGGATCATGGTCAAGGGTACGAATCAGATTGGCCAGCCCGGGATTCTCTCAGGACGCCAGCCGACCCTGCCTGCCGTGCCCGAAGTCCCGATCATTTCGTCCCCATGACACGTTCACCCTTCTACCTGTCCCGACCGCGGCGCCCTCGCAGCGCTTCCGTGGATCGGTGGACACGACTGTCCGGCGTGGTCCTGGGGCTGGTGCTGGCCATGGTCATGCTGGCGCTGCTCTGGTGGTGGCGACCGCTGTTCCTGATCCCTGGCGCACGCGAGCTGGTGATGCAGGGCGGTGACCCGCACCTTCGTGCCCTGATGCGCACCATTTCGGCGGGCGAATCCAACGTCGGGCGGGCCTACCATGTGATCCACGGCGGCGAGTTCGCCGTCACACTGGCTCGGCACCCGAACCGGTGCGAACCCATACGGGGCGGACCCAATCGCGGACGGTGCAGCACCGCCGCCGGCCGCTACCAGTTGCTCTACAGCACCTGGGTGGAGATGGCCAGGCGCTACCACCCGGACCGCGACGAAACCGACGGCGATCCGTCCAAGCTGAGCTTCTCTGCGCTTCACCAGGACGTGGTGGTCCATGCCTGGTTGGCCGACCGCCAGTTCTGGCGCGTTGATCTGGCCGAACTGCTGCGACGGGGCCGGCTTGACGAGGTGCTGCGGCGCTTGTCGGGCACCTGGACCAGCCTGGGCTATGGCATCGAGAGCCACGGCATGACCCAGCGGCTGCCGCGGATCTACCAGGAGGTGCTGGCGCACGAAATGCGCAAGGCGGCGCGCCACCCGCCGGGCAACGAAAAGGGCCGTGCAGCGGAGGCTGCACGGCCCTGACCTGGTGCCGGAGGCCGGACTCGAACCGGCACACCTTGCGGCGGGGGATTTTGAATCCCCTGCGTCTACCGATTTCGCCACTCCGGCTGAATGGGGACGTTGAGCCGGAAATTATGGCACAGTGCATCCCATGAAATACCCCACCATCGAAGACGCCATCGGCCGCACGCCGCTGGTGGCGCTGCAGCGCATCGGTGCTGCCGAGAACGCGGCGCGAGGCAATGTGATTCTGGGCAAGCTGGAGGGCAACAACCCGGCTGGCTCGGTCAAGGATCGGCCGGCCGTGTCGATGATTCGCCGGGCGGAAGAGCGTGGTGACATCCGTCCGGGCGACACGCTGATCGAAGCCACCTCGGGCAACACCGGTATCGCGCTGGCCATGGCGGCAGCCATCAAGGGCTACCGCATGGTGCTGATCATGCCCGAGGACCTGTCCATCGAGCGGGCCCAGACCATGAAGGCCTTCGGAGCCGAACTGATCCTCACGCCCAAGAGCGGCGGCATGGAGTCGGCGCGTGACCTGGCCGACAAGATGGAGAAGGAAGGCAAAGGCAGGGTGCTGGACCAGTTTGCCAATGCCGACAACCCGCGCATCCACTACGAAACCACCGGGCCCGAGCTGTGGGAGCAGACGGCAGGCCGCATCACGCATTTCGTCAGTGCCATGGGCACCACCGGCACCATCACCGGTGTATCCCGTTTTCTCAAGGAAAAGAACCCGGCCATCCGCATCGTCGGGGCCCAGCCCAGCGAAGGCTCGCGCATCCCCGGCATCCGGAAGTGGCCGCAGGCATACCTGCCCAAGATCTATGACCCGACCGCGGTCGACGAGCTGATCTATGTGAGTCAGGCCGATGCCGAGGACATGTGCCGCCGGCTGGCCCGGGAAGAGGGCATCTTTGCCGGTATCTCGGCCGCAGGGGCCTGCTGGGTCGCCCAGCAGGTGGCGGCCACCGTCCAGGGCGCCACCATCGCCTTTGTGGTTTGCGACCGCGGCGACCGCTACCTGTCCACCGGCGTGTTCCCGGCCTGAGGCATTCGCTTGTCCGGCAGCTACCGTTTCTGCCCCTGCTGTGCCACCCCCCTGGCACTGGCCGGCGCACAGGAGGACAGCGGCTGGAAAGAGCGCCTGCGCTGTGCCGCTTGCGGCTTCACCCACTGGAACAATCCGACGCCGGTGCTGGCGGCGATCGTCGAACTGGATGGGCGGGTGCTGCTGGCGCGCAACGCCGCCTGGCCCGGTCGGATGTTCGGCCTCATCACCGGTTTCATGGAAGCCGGCGAGTCGCCCGAGGAAGGCATACGCCGCGAAGTGGCCGAGGAAACCGGTCTGTCCATCGATACCCTGAGCCTGGTGGGGGTGCACGACTTCCAGCGCATGAACCAGGTGCTCATCACCTACCATGCGCTGGCGCGTGGGGAGGTGAGCTTGTCGGCCGAGCTGGCCGAATACAAGCTGCTGGAGCTGCAGCAGGTGCGTTGCTGGCCTGCCGGCACCGGCCTGGCGCTGGCCGACTGGTTGCGCTCCCGGGGGGTGGAGCCGCGTTTCATGGAACCCCCCGCCGCATGATGCCCGTCACGTTGCAGCCCGTCTGGTCTTTCGGGCATACGACCGCTTAAAATCAATAGGTTACAGGAAGCGACCATGAATGCCGACAAAGAACTCGACGCCCGTGGGCTGAACTGCCCGTTGCCCATTCTCAAGGCCAAGAAGGCCCTGGCCGACATGCTCAGTGGCCAGACGCTCAAAGTGATCGCGACCGACGCGGGCTCGGTGCGTGACTTTCAGGC
>JALOSN010000279.1 GCA_025458415.1 Hydrogenophaga sp. | reverse complement strand
CAGCGCCTGGACACCGGGACGCCAGGACGGGTCCAGCGCAGCCAGGCTGTCGGTGAGCGAGCGCCCCTGCTCGACCGCCTGCACGCAGGCGGCCACCCGCTGCAGCTGCGCTGAAAGCGGCGGGCTGCGGTGCGGCGTCGGGATCGGTTCGTCGGAGATGGGCAAGGAGCGGGGCACGGGCGTTGTCAGCTCAAGGTCCAGCCCGGTGCATCGGGCGGTCTTGCGCTATTGTCGCCGGCCCCGGGAGCCGCGCCGGCCGCTGCCGCCGGCGTGCCGGCGGCAGCCTCCCGCCGCTCCAGGGACAGGGGACCGAGAGCCCGCCCGTAGATGCGGCGCACGCGTTGCTCCAGGGTGGGATGCGAATCCAGCCAGTGGGCCACCGCACCCGGTTCGTTGCCCACCAGCAGCATGTGCTGCATGGTCGACCCGACCTGGCGTGGCACCACCCCGGCGCGGTGCTGCGCCATGACCTTGCGCAGGACCCCTCCCAGGCCGTCGCGGCTGCGTGTCCATTGCACCGCCCGCGCATCGGCCAGATACTCCCGCTGACGTGACACGGCCGCCTGCAAGGCATGGCCGGCCAGCCAGCCCAGCCAGCCCGCGACCATGATGGCCAGTCCGATCAGGGCCGCGGCCATGCGCCGGTCCCGTTCGTCGGGTTCGAACAGCTGCTGGCCCATGCGGTAGATCATCTCCAGGCCAAACACCATGCCGGCCAGGCGCATGTTGAGTCGGGTATCGCCTTCACCAATGTGGCTGAACTCGTGCGCCACCAACCCCTGCAGCTCTTCGCGCGTGAGGTGGTCCAGCGCGCCCTGCGTGACCGCCACCACCGCGTCGTCCTCGTTCCAGCCGGTGGCAAAGGCATTGATGCCGGCGTCGCGTGCCACCACCATGGGTGTGGGGCGCTTGAGACCGGAGGCAATCGCCATCTCATGGACGATGTTCACGAAGCGCTGCTCGTCCAGGTTGCCCGAGGGCTGGGCCAGCCGGGCGCCCATCTGCTCGGCCAGCCGGACGCCGCCCCCGTCGGACAGACGGGTGGTCTCCACCCACCAGCCGCCGAGCACGAACAGCAGGGTGACGCCGGTGTTCACCAGCACGAAATGCCGCGGCAGGCTGTAGCCGCCCGGCACCCAGAAGGCCCAGGTCAGGCCCCAGGCCAGCGCCAGCGCCAGGTTCACCGCCACCACCAGCAGTCCGACCGTCAGCGTGAACAGCAGCAGCAGCCGCCGGGTGCGGCCACGCGCATCGCGCTGGAACTCGAAGAAACGCACGACTCGACCGGGTCTGGCTCAGAGGTGGGTCAGAGCTGGATGCGCAAGGTCTCGCGCTGCTCTTCGCTGGTGGTCGACGCCAGCATGGCCTGCGGCAGAAAGCCGAACAGGCGGGCAACGATCATGGCCGGGAACTGGCCCGCGGCGTCGTTGAACTCGAGCACGTGGTCGTTGTAGGCCTGACGGGCGAAGCCGACCCGGTTTTCGGTGCTGGACAGCTCTTCGCTGAGCTCGCGGATGGTCTGGTCGGCCTTGAGCTCCGGATAGGCCTCGGCCACCGCAAACAGCCGCCCGAGCGCTCCACCGAGCACCTGCTCGGCCCCCATGAGCGCCCCCAGGGCGCCCGCATTGAGCGGACTGCCCGCGGCCGTCTGTTCGGCTGCACGCGCCTGGTTGCGCGCGGCGATCACCGCCTCCAGCGTCTGCGCTTCGTGCGCCAGGTATTTGCGCGCGGCTTCCACCAGATTGGGAATCAGGTCGTAGCGGCGACGCAATTGCACGTCGATCTGCCCGAAGGCATTGGCGATCGCATTCTTCAGCCGGACCAGCCGGTTGTAGACGCCGACCGCCCAGAACAGCACCACCGCGGCCACAGCCAGCCAGACCCAGGTCGTCACGGACATTGCTCACCCTCCTTGCCAGCCGGGACCACGACCCGGTTCGACGCCTCACCCACCCGGTGGGCGCTGGCAATATACCCCACCCCCCCGCAGCCGGTCCGTGATCCAGGGCGCACCCGCCATGAAAAACGCCCCCGGTCGGACAACCGGGGGCGTTCGGACGCTGAACGGGGTCAGCGCTCAGGCGCTGCCGTCAGGCTCACTCGGCGCTGGAGGCGTCGGCGGCGCTGTCGGCCTGATCGGCCGCCAGCGACAGGGCGTCGGCCTCGGCGATGGCACGGCGTTCCTCGTCGTCCATCTTCTCCTTGACCTTGCGGGCCTCGTGGTAGGCCATGCCGGTACCGGCCGGGATCAGGCGCCCGACGATGACGTTCTCCTTCAGGCCACGCAGCTCGTCGCGCTTGCCCATGATGGCCGCCTCGGTCAGCACGCGGGTCGTTTCCTGGAAGGAAGCGGCCGAGATGAACGAGTCGGTCGACAGCGAGGCCTTGGTGATACCCAGCAGCACGTTGCTGTAGGTGGCCGGGATCTTGCCATCGGCGCGCAGGGCGTCGT
Source organism: Hydrogenophaga sp. (assembly GCA_025458415.1). Taxonomy (GTDB): domain Bacteria; phylum Pseudomonadota; class Gammaproteobacteria; order Burkholderiales; family Burkholderiaceae_C; genus Hydrogenophaga. The sequence goes on along the minus strand of JALOSN010000279.1, from coordinate 965 downwards.
TGGTGTTGAGGATCTCGGACCGCTCGACCTGCTCGCCGGCGATGTAGGACGAATCGCCCGGGTTCTCGACCACGACACGGCGCAGCATCTGGCGAACGATCACCTCGATGTGCTTGTCGTTGATCTTCACACCCTGCAGACGGTAGACGTCCTGCACTTCATCGACGATGTAGCGCGAGAGTTCCTCGATGCCCAGCAGGCGCAGGATGTCCTGCGGATCGGCCGGTCCGTCGACCACGCTCTCGCCCTTGTTGACGACCTGGCCTTCGTGCACCAGAACGTTCTTCTCCTTGGGAATGAGCTCGTCCCAGACCTTGCCCTCCGGGTCGGTGATCTGCAGGCGCACCTTGCCTTTGGTCTCCTTGCCGAACGACACGGTACCGGTCATTTCGGCCAGCATGCCCTTGTCCTTCGGTGAACGGGCCTCGAACAGCTCGGCCACCCGCGGCAGACCGCCGGTGATGTCGCGCGTCTTCTGGCCTTCGACCGGGATGCGGGCCAGCACATGGCCGGGGCCCACTTCCTGGCCATCGCGCACCTCCAGCAGGGCGCCGACCTGGAAGCCCACCGTCACTGCGTGGTCGGTACCGGGAATCTTGACCTCGTTGCCCGTCGCATCCAGCAGCTTGACGACCGGACGCACCACCTTGGCCGAGCCACGGTGCTTCGGATCGATCACCACCAGCGAGGACAGGCCGGTGACGTCGTTCACCTGCTTGGCAACGGTCAGGCCCTCTTCCACGTTCTCGAACTTCACGGTACCTGCGTACTCGGTGATGATCGGGCGGGTCAGCGGGTCCCAGTTGGCCAGGATGGTGCCAGCCTTGATCTGCTGGTCGGGCTTGACCGCCAGGATGGCGCCGTAGGGCACCTTGTGGCGCTCGCGCTCGCGGCCATGCTCGTCCTGGATGATGATCTCGCCGGAACGGGCGATCACCACCAGCTCACCCTTGGTGTTGGTGACG
>JALOSN010000278.1 GCA_025458415.1 Hydrogenophaga sp. | reverse complement strand
GTATGTGTTCACCGCCATCAAGGGCCTGCAGGTGGTGATCGACGGCCCGGTGGGCTGCGAGAACCTGCCGGTCACCAGCGTGCTGCACTACACCGACGCACTGCCGCCCCACGAGCTGCCGATCGTCGTCACCGGCCTGGCCGAAGAGCAGCTGGGTCGCGAGGGCACGGAGGGTTCGATGAAGCGGGCCCACGCGGTGCTCGACCCCGAGCTGCCCGCGGTGGTGGTCACCGGATCGATCGCCGAAATGATCGGCGGCGGCGTGACGCCCGAGGGCACGAACCTGATGCGCTTTCTGCCGCGCACCATCGACGAAGACCAGTGGCAGTGCGCCGACCGCGCGATGTTCTGGCTCTGGAGCGAGTACGGCATGAAGACGGTGCCGGCGCGCAAACCCTTCGCTGAACGACCGGCGGGTGAGAAGCCCCGCGTCAACATCATCGGCCCGAGCTACGGCGTGTTCAACAGCGCCAGCGATCTGGCCGAGATCCGCCGCCTGGTGCAAGGCATCGGTGCCGAGATCAACCTGGTGTTCCCGCTCGGCAGCCACCTCTCGGAGGTCTCGCGTCTGGTCGAGGCCGACGTCAATATCTGCCTGTACCGTGAGTTCGGCCGCACGCTGTGCGAGGCGCTGGACCGCCCTTACCTTCAGGCACCCATCGGCCTGCACAGCACCACCAGGTTCCTGCGCAAACTCGGCGAGCTGCTGGGCCTGGACCCGGAGCCTTTCATCGAACGCGAAAGACACACCACCATCAAGCCGGTGTGGGACCTGTGGCGCTCGGTGACGCAGGACTTCTTTGCCACCGCGAGTTTTGCGGTGGTGGCCAACGGCACCTACGCACGCGGCCTGCAGCGTTTCCTGGAAACCGAGATGGGTCTTCCCTGCCGCTTTGCGGTCTCGCGCAAGGCGGGCGAGAAGACCGACAACGCCGCGGTGCGCGAGCTGGTGAAGACACAGACGCCGCTGATCCTGTTCGGCAGCTACAACGAGCGCATGTACCTGGCCGAAGCCGGCAGCACGGGACCCATGCGCGCGGCCTTCATTCCCGCCTCATTCCCGGGCGCCATCATCCGTCGCCACACCGGCACACCGTTCATGGGCTACAGCGGTGCCACCTACCTGATCCAGGAGGTGTGCAACGCGTTGTTCGATGCGCTGTTCCACATCCTGCCACTGGGCACCGAGATGGACAAGGTCGATCCGACATTGGCGCGCGGCGCCGCCGCCGGCCTGGCCACCCCCTGGGAAGACAGCGCACAGACCCGGCTGCACGCCCTGATCTCGAACCAGCCGGTGCTGGTGCAGATCTCGGTGGCCAAACGCCTGCGCGATTCGGCCGAGCAACGAGCACGCGACAGCGGTGATGCGGCCGTCAGCGAAGTCCACGTGAACACAGCGGGCCTCGCACTCGGGCTGGGAGAGCCGGCATGAACAGCGGGCCAAACCGTCAACCCATTCGGATTCCGGCCACCCGGCCGGGTCAACCCCATGTCGTGGCATCCCGCCGCGACTGCCCAGGCTGCGCGGGTCGGGCGCAGCGATGGCTTCACGGCCTCAGTGAAAAGGAGCATTCGTATGGCTAATCGGACCTCGATATCCGGCCTGACCGACGAGGAAGCTCAGGAGTTCCATCAGTACTACATGCAGGGCTTCATCGGGTTCACGGCAATTGCCGTGGTGGCCCACCTGCTGGTGTGGTTCTGGCGGCCCTGGCTCTGAGTCAAGACCGGCCCACCCCCATTGAACGGAGAAACCGCCATGAACGCAACGCCTTGTGAAACCCATAAGTCGACGCACCGCGAAGACAGGATTTCGATCCTGCTGATCTTTGCGCCCTGCTTTCTGCTGCTGCTGTCCATTGCATTGCTCGGCCAACTGGTCGGGCTGCACTGGCAGACCTGGCTGCCTGGAGCGGAGCACAAGACCAGCATCTTCTCGGGCGTGCATGCCGCGGTCTACACGTTCATGTCCCAACTGATTTAAGGAGTACGCATCATGTGGAGAATCTGGCGTCTTTTCGACCCGCTCCGGACCATGGTGGCGCAGGGCATTTTCCTGTTTGCCCTTGCAGCCATGATCCACCTCATCCTGTTGAGCACCAACAAGTTCAACTGGCTCGACGGCCCCAAAGCCGCACCGGCGGGCTCGGCGCAGATCGCGCCAACGCCTCCGGCCACGCCTTCGGCCACGTCCTGAACGCAGCCCGGGCATGCCGCTGCCGTGACCGCCCCGGGTGGCACCGCAGCGGCTGATGCCGGTCGGCAGGACCCATCAGCAAGCACAACTGCAACCGAGTCAGGAGGGCCGCACCATGGCCATGCTCAACTTCGAAAAGAAATACCGCGTGCGAGGTGGCACGCTGGTCGGCGGAGACCTGTTCGACTTCTGGGTGGGTCCGTTCTACGTCGGTTTCTTCGGTGTCACCACCCTGTTTTTCTCCATCCTGGGAACCGCCATGATTCTCTGGGGCGCGGCCATGGGCCCGACCTGGAACGTCTGGCAGATCAACATCGCGCCGCCCGACCTGTCTTATGGTCTGCGATTTGCACCTCTGCTCGAAGGCGGTCTCTGGCAACTGATCACGGTCTGCGCGATCGGGGCCTTTGTCTCGTGGGCCCTGCGTGAGGTCGAGATCTGCCGCAAGCTGGGCATGGGTTATCACGTGCCTGCGGCCTTCAGTGTCGCCATCCTGGCTTATGTCACCCTGGTCGTCATCCGGCCGGTGCTGATGGGCGCATGGGGTCATGGCTTCCCCTACGGCATCTTCAGCCACCTCGACTGGGTGTCCAACGTGGGCTACCAGTACCTGCACTTCCACTACAACCCGGCGCACATGCTGGCGGTGAGCTTCTTCTTTGCCACCACCTTCGCGCTGTCGCTGCACGGCTCGCTGATCCTCTCGGCCACCAATCCCAAGAAGGGCGAGACGGTCAAGACCCCGGAGCACGAGGACACCTTCTTCCGCGACACCATCGGCTACTCGATCGGAACACTGGGCATCCACCGCCTGGGTCTGTTCCTGGCGCTGGCTGCCGTGCTGTTCAGCGCCTTGTGCATCGTCATCAGCGGGCCTTTCTGGAGCCGAGGCTGGCCCGAATGGTGGGGCTGGTGGCTGAACATGCCGATCTGGGCCCAGTGGCCTCTGCAATAAGCGACGGAGCACATCATGGCCCAATACCAGAACCTCTTCACCACGGTGCAAGCCACCGGCCCGCTGCACCACGGCGTGCCACTGCCGGCCGGCGACAGCCCCCGCACCGGCGACGTCCCAGCCGTTTCCTACTGGCTGGGCAAGCTGGGCAACGCGCAGCTCGGCCCGATCTACCTGGGCGGGCTGGGCATTGCCTCGCTGATCTTCGGCATCGCCGCGATCAACATCATGGGTTTCAACATGCTGGCTTCGGTCAACTGGGA
>JALOSN010000277.1 GCA_025458415.1 Hydrogenophaga sp. | reverse complement strand
CCGAACACCATGACCACGATCAGCAGCACCACCAGCCAGTGCCAGATGGAAAAAGTACCCATACGAAATCTCCGGAATGGTGAAAGGACAGCCGGCGCAACGCCCGCTCCTGTTGCTGAGATTCTACGCCCCGGCAGGAGTTCGGTCAGACTTTATGTCGATTCCCTCGCCTGACGGCTTCAGCCACGCAGCCAGGGCCTGGGGCCCCCCATGACATGCACATGCAGGTGATGGACCTCCTGCCCGCCTTGTGCACCAGTGTTGCAGACAATGCGGAATCCTCCTTCGGGATACGGACTGCAACCTTGCTCGGCAGCCAGTCGGGGGGCCAGCAGCATCATTTTCCCCAGCAGCCTTTCGTGCTCCGGCCCGACCTGGGCCATGGACGGTATGTGCTGTTTGGGCACGAGCAGGAAGTGCACCGGCGCCCAGGGGTTGATGTCGTGGAAGGCGAACACATCATCGTCTTCGTAGACCTTTCGGGACGGAATCTGGCCGGCAATGATCTTGCAGAAGATGCAGTTGGGATCGTGCATGTTGGTGATCGAGAAGCGTCAGGGGGCCACGGGACGGCTGTCGTTCATCCGTACCATGCCTTTGACGATACGGTAGAGGAACCAGATCGATATGATGAACCAGGCCAGCATGCCCGGCAGGACCAGCGCCAGCCAGAGTGGCCAGGTCACCAAGTACCAGAATGCGGCCCAGATGACCGTCCGGATACGCCAGCTGAAGTGGCTGTCCTGCCACGTCCCTGCTGCATCGCCACGCTTGACAATGTCCATGACCAGCGCCACGACCAGCAGGGCGATGCCTGGCTGCGCCCCGGGCAACACGGCCGCCACGGCCACGATCAGGTGCAAGACGTAACTGATCCAGCCCACGGTCTTGAGAGACTCGGCCCGGGCCTGTTCCTTGGGGGTCACATCAACCACGTCGTCTTCGGCTCGCATGTGAAGTACTCCGGCTGGCTCTCAGGCATCAGCCTCGCGCGCCAGCGCCTTGCGCAAGGCCTTCTCTTCAAGACCGCTCAGGCCCTCCCGGCGCACAAGCTCGGCCACCACATCGGCCGGACCGCGACCGACATGGGCCAGCGCAATCATGCTGTGGAACCACAGGTCGGCCACTTCGTTGACCAGCTTCTGCACATCGGCCCCTTGTTCGCAATCCTTGGCCGCCATCACCACCTCGGTGGCCTCTTCACCGATCTTCTTCAGGAAGGCATCCGGTCCCTTGTGCAGCAGGCGCGCCACGTAGCTTTTCTCGGGGTCACCGCCATGAACAGGCTTGCGGCTTTCAATCACGGTCGCCAGGCGTGCAAGGGCATCGGTGTCGTTCATGTCGGGGTTCATCGGTAGATCGATTCGGGGTCCTTGAGCACGGGGTCCACCGGAGTCCACTGTCCGTCCTGCAAACGCTGGAAGAAGCAGCTGTGACGGCCTGTGTGGCAGGCAATGCCCGGTTCGTGCCCCAGCTGGGTGACCTTGAGCAGAATCACGTCGTTGTCGCAATCCAGCCGGATGTCGTGCACGGTTTGCACATGGCCCGACTCCTCCCCCTTGTACCAGAGCCGGCCTCGGGAGCGGCTGAAGTAGACCGCGCGGCCCAGCTCGGCCGTGCGGGCCAGCGCCTCGCGGTTCATCCAGGCGAACATCAGCACGTCACCCGATGCAGCCTCCTGCGCAATCACCGGGATCAGTCCCTGATCGTCCCATTTCACAAGCTCAAGCCATTCCATGCCATGAATCTAACATTGATCCTGCCGGATCCGGGTGTGACGGCAAAGGATTGCGGTTACCATGCCCATCCCCAGCCCTCCGGAGCCCCGTCATGAGCATGCGCGCCATTGTTCTCGTCGTTGCCCTGCTGGTGGTGGCCGGATTCGTGGCACTGAACCTGGACGAAGTGTTCCGGCCCACCACACTGAACCTGGCCCTGACCGAGGTGCAGGCGCCTGTGGGCCTGGTGTTGCTGGGCATGCTGGGCATGCTGGTGGTGCTGTTTCTGCTGCTGATGGTGTATGCCCAGACCACCCACCTGATGGAAGTGCGTCGTATCAGCCGGGACGCGGCCGAGCAGCGGCAACTGGCCGACAAGGCCGAGGCCTCCCGGTTCACCGAGCTCAAGGACTATCTGCGCAACGAACTGTCGCGCCTGGAGGAGCGGCAACAGGCCCAGGCCACCGCGCTGGGCCAGCAGATCGAACGCGCGCAGGCTGAAATGGCCCACCTGCTGGAGCAGACAGGCAACAGCCTGAGTGCAAGCCTGGGCGAAATGGAAGACCGGATGGAGCGCCAGGACCGGTTGTCCCGTGACGCGGGAACCTGAGCGCCTGCGGCTCAGAGCCTGACCGGTATGCCCCGTTCGGCCATGCGCTGCTTGGCCTGGGCAACAGTGTATTCCCCGTAGTGGAAGATGCTGGCAGCCAGAACCGCATCCGCCCCACCCTGCTGCACGCCGTCGGCCAGGTGATCGAGGTTGCCTACGCCACCGGAAGCGATGACCGGCACGCCCACGGCATCGGCGACGGCTCGGGTCAGCTCCAGGTCGAAGCCGCTTTTGGTGCCGTCGCGGTCCATGCTGGTGAGCAGGATCTCGCCAGCGCCAGATTCCGCCATCTGGCGCGCCCAGGCAACGGCATCCAGCCCGGTGTTCTTGCGGCCGCCATGGCTGTAGACATCCCAACCGGGTCCACGCGCGGTCAGGTCGTCGCCGTGGCGGCGCTTGGCATCGATGGCGACCACGATGCACTGGGCGCCATACTTGTCGGACGCATCGCGAATGACCTGCGGGTTGGCAATGGCGGCCGAGTTGAAACTGGTCTTGTCGGCACCGGCGTTGAGCAGGCGGCGCACATCTTCGACCGTACGCACACCGCCGCCCACCGTGAGCGGAATGAAGACCTGCGAGGCGACATCTTCGATGATGTGCAGTATCAGGTCGCGGCCATCGCTGGTGGCGGTGATGTCGAGGAAGGTCAGTTCGTCGGCCCCCTGATCGTTGTAGCGGGCGGCGATTTCCACCGGGTCGCCTGCGTCGCGCAGTTCGACGAAGTTGACACCCTTGACCACGCGACCACCGGTCACGTCCAGGCAGGGGATGATCCGTTTAGCCAGCATGTGGGAAGCCAGAAGGTTTTGCCGCCAGGCCGCCACAAGGCAAAACCCGCTCCCTCGGGGGGCAGCAAGCCGCGCAGCGGTGGAGCACGGGGGACTTGTTCATCCGTTCAGCTCGTCGGCCAGATTCTGCGCGACCTCGAAGTCGAGGTCACCGCTGTAGATGGAACGGCCGCAGATCACCCCTTCGACGCCCTCCTCTTCCACCGCACACAGCCTGCGGATGTCGTCCAGGTTGGACAGGCCACCCGAGGCAATGACGGGGATGGTCAATGCCTGTGCCAGCTTGACGGTGGCCTCGATGTTGATGCCGCTGA
>JALOSN010000276.1 GCA_025458415.1 Hydrogenophaga sp. | reverse complement strand
CCCCAGGTGATGGCGCTGATGTTCCTGTGGTTCGGCGCCTTCGGCCTGCTGGGCAACGTGCTGGTCTCGCGGCGCATCGACCGGCTGGGCGCGCCGCGCGCGGTGCTGGTCACCCTGGGTGCCATGGCATTGAGCCTGCTGCTGTGGCCGCTGGGGGCCTGGGCGCTGTGGTTGCAGGCCGCGGTGATGGTGCCCTGGGCGCTGGGCTGTTTCTCGGCCAACTCCGCCCAGCAGGCGCGTCTGGTGCAGACCTCACCGACGCTGGCACCGGCCACCGTGGCCCTGAACACCTCGGCCATTTACGGCGGCCAGGCCCTGGGCGCGGCGGCCGGTGGCATGCTGATCGCCCAGGGCCGCATGGACCAGCTGCACGCCTGGGGCCTGCTGTTGATGCTGCTGGCCATGGCGACCAGCGTCTGGGCGTCCCGGCTTCAGAAACGCTCGGCCGGCAAGAGGTAGCGCCAATGACCGGGCTCCAGCCCGGTGAGGGCGACGCGGCCGATGCGCTGGCGGCGTACCGAACCCACGACCAGAGAGGCACGTCCGATCAGCCGCTGCAGTTGCCCGGGCGGGCAACCCTTCATCACCAGGCGAATGCGCCGGTCGCTCTGCCAGCTCGCCCGCGCGGGCGGCTGGTGCCTGCCTTGCCAGTCCATGGTTTGCGCCAGCGAACGCAGCACACCGGCCCGCCAATCGGCTTCGCCGGGGCCCTGACCGTCGGTCAGGTCAATGAACCATTCATGTTCGATGTCCAGGGCGCTTTGCAGGAAGCGCCGGGCGATCGGGGTGCTCTGCGTGAACACCATCAGGCCCGACTCGTCGGTGGCCAGAGGACACAGGGGCTGGATGCGATGAAAATGCGCCCTCAAAGGGCGAACACGGGAGCGGTCGGACGGCGACCGGCTGGCCGGTGTGAACCAGCGCCGCACCAGGTCGTCGGTCAGGTGCAGCGCCTCGGGCAGGGGCAATCCGGCCGGCTTGTGCCAGAGCAGCGTCATGGGCACCAACGTCTCGGGCCGGGCAGCCGGATCGACCGTGACCACCTGGTGCTCGGCCACCCGGGCCTCGGGCACCTCGACCACCTGGCCGTCGACGCGCACCCAGCCACCGGCGATGAAGCGTTCGGCCTCGCTGCGCGAACACGACATGAGCGCAGCGACGCGCTTGGCCAGGCGTTGCGGCTCGCCCGAGGCCGCGGTGTTCATGGTCAGACGTTGAACAGGAAGTTCATGACGTCGCCATCCTTGACGACGTATTCCTTGCCTTCGGCGCGCATCTTGCCGGCGTCCTTGGCGCCCTGCTCGCCCTTGAGGGCGATGTAATCGTCAAAAGCAATCGTCTGGGCGCGGATGAAGCCACGCTCGAAGTCACCATGGATCACGCCGGCTGCCTGTGGCGCGGTGTCGCCGATGTGGATGGTCCAGGCACGCACCTCCTTCACGCCGGCGGTGAAGTAGGTCTGCAGGCCCAGCAGCTTGAAGCCGGCACGGATCAGCCGGTTCAGGCCCGGCTCGTCCTGACCCAGCTCCTTGAGAAACTCCAGCCGGTCGGCGTCGTCCATCTCGGCCAGCTCCGCCTCGATCTTGGCGCAGATGGCCACCACCGGTGCATTCTGGGCGCTGGCGTATTCGCGCAAACGGTCCAGGAAAGGGTTGTTCTCGAAACCGTCTTCGGCCACGTTGCCGACGAACATGGCGGGTTTGGCGGTGATCAGGCACAAAGGCTTGAGCAGCAACTGCTCCTGGTCGCTCAGGGTCAGGGTGCGCACCGGCTTGCCTTCGTCCAGCACGGCCTGCACCTTGGTCAGCAGCGCCACCAGCGCAGCCGCTTCCTTGTCGTTGCCGCTCTTGGCGGCCTTGGCGCTCCGCTGCAGGGCTTTTTCAACCGTGGCCATGTCGGCCAGACACAGCTCGGTCTGGATGACCTCGATATCGGCGATCGGATCGACCTTGTTGGCCACGTGGATGACGTTGGGGTCCTCGAAGCAGCGCACCACGTTGACGATGGCATCGGTCTCGCGGATGTGGGCCAGGAACTGGTTGCCCAGGCCTTCACCCTTGGAGGCGCCCGCGACCAGGCCGGCGATGTCCACGAACTCGACGATGGCCGGCACGATGCGCTCGGGCTTGACGATCTCGGCCAGCTGCTGCAGGCGCAGGTCGGGCACCTCGACCACACCCACGTTGGGCTCGATGGTGCAGAACGGGTAGTTCTCGGCCGCGATGCCGGCCTTGGTCAGGGCATTGAACAGGGTGGATTTGCCGACGTTGGGCAGGCCAACGATGCCGCACTTCAGACTCATGGGGGATTCCGCTTCATGGGGGACAACCCTTCATTGTAGAAGGGCGTGCCCTCGTCAGCCGAACACCCAGTCGGCAGACACCCCTTGGCCCACCTTCAGGATCAGGCCATCGCCGTCCGTCACGATGGCATTCATGCCGAAGGTCAGGGCGCCGTTCAGGCGCGGATCCCGGCGATAGGCCTGAAGCGCGTCGCCCACGGCCGGCGAGGGAATGGCCGTGTCCGGGTCGACGTTCGGGATCGGGCAGCGCGCGCAGGGCTTGACGTTCTCCAGCACGGCCAGCCCGTTGCCGGTGTCGATGCGCCAGGCGCCGATGCGGTCCTCGTCGTGCGCCTCGACGCCAGACAGCACGATGTTGGGCCGGAAGCGCCGCTGGTCCACCACCGTCTGGCCGGCCGCGATCAGGCGCGAGTTGAGCTCGTTGATCGATGCGGTGCTGGTGACCAGGACACCGAATCCGTCGGCGAACTGGGTGACCGACTCCCGGTCACCGGTCCATTTCCTGCTGCACAGTCGCCGCACCTCAGGGTCGAAGCGCACCAGCCGCAGGCGATTGAGACCGGCCGGTGCGTCGGTCCCCAGGAAGTCGCTGAACCACTGGGCCGCGATGTCACCCATGTCCCAGGCCTCGACCACATCGTCCCACACCCGGACCTTGACCGGCCATTCGGCCGCCTCCAGCGACAGATGCAGCGCCAGCATGCCGGGCGCGCGCAGGACCAGCTGACCCAGTCTGAATGCCGGCTGGACAAGCGCCATGCGCGGCAGTTCGCGCTGGGTGACGAACTCGCCCTCCTCGTCGACCACCATCCAGGCCCGGTCCCAGGCCAGGCCGGTGGGGGTGAGCTCGGCCTCGGTGAGCGAGACCCCGGCACAGGACTTGACCGGATAGACCCAGAGGGCGTCGATGCGTGCCTGCAGCTGATCGGAAAGGGGCGCAGAAGATGACATGTTCACGTTGTCAATGGCGGCATGGGAACCTTCCATTGTGCCGTGAACCTACAATGACCTGATGAGCGCAGCCCCACCCACAGCCAGCCCCCGCCGCCGGTACGACGTGACCATCCGTGGTGGTGGCATCGTGGGGCAGACGCTGGCCCTGCTGCTGGCCCGTGAGCGCCTGCGGGTGGCCCTGGTCGA
>JALOSN010000275.1 GCA_025458415.1 Hydrogenophaga sp. | reverse complement strand
CGCGATGCCACTCATGTTGTGATGTTCTGCCAGCCAGTAGCGGACAAAACCCAGGCTTTCGGCATGCTGGGCCGTGCGCAGCGCGATCGCCAGGGCATCTGCGACCGTGCCACCCTCGCGAACGGCCACGAGGTCGAGCATGGACAGGGGCATCCGGTTCAGCACTTTCATGTGGGTCTCCAGGCGAGGATGCCGCGGCGCAGGCCGCCTACATCGATGCCTCCAGCATGCCACGGTAGTCATCGGCCGTGGCAATGCGGGGATTGGTCTTGTGGCAATGATCCGCAAGAGCCCCTTCGATGACCTTGTCGAACAGGTCCGGCGTGACTCCCAGGTCGGCCAGGCCCCTGGGCAGCCCCAGCCGGGCGTTCATGTCACGGATGGCGGGGCCCAGGCCGGCTGCGCCCCCGATACCCATGGCCTGGGCCATACGTTCCAGACGGCGTTCCTTCTGCACGCTTGGCGCACCGGCGTTGAAGGCGATCACGGCCGGCAGAAAAAGGGCGTTGAGGGTGCCATGGTGGAGGCGGGGATTCACGCCCCCGAGGCTGTGGCTGAGGCTGTGCACGCAGCCCAGACCTTTCTGGAAGGCCATCGCGCCCTGCATGGAGGCGCTCATCATGTTCAGTCGGGCCTCACGGTCCTGGCCATCTTGGGTGGCGCGCGCGATGTGCGACCAGCCGCGCTGCAAGCCATCCAGCGCAATGCCATCGGCCGGCGGGTTGAAGGCCGGCGCCATGAAAGTTTCCATGCAATGGGCAATGGCGTCCATGCCGGTCGCGGCGGTCAGAAGCGGCGGCAGTCCGAGCGTCAGCTCAGGGTCCAGCAGGGCCGTCTTGGGCACCAGATGCCAGCTGTGAAAGCCCAGTTTGCGGCCGTCGTCGACGATGACGATGGCCCCCCGGGCCACTTCGCTGCCGGTGCCGGCGGTGGTGGGGATGGCGATCAGCGGCGGCACGGCAGCCGTGATCCTGGGTGATCCGCCCTCGATCGTGGCGTAGTTCTTGAGCGGACCTTCGTGAACCGCGGCGATGGCCACCCCTTTGGCGCAGTCGATGGCGCTGCCGCCTCCAAGTGCGATCAGTCCGTCGCAAGCCTGCGCCCGGTAGATGGCAACAGCAGACCGCACGGCCGCTTCGGTCGGGTTGCTGGGTGTCTGGTCGAACACGGCGATCGGCCAGCCGGGCAGGGCGGCCGTGGCCTTGTCCAGGAGACCGGCTGCTTTGACTCCCGCGTCCGTCACGATCAGGGGCCGGCGGATTCCGGCACGCTCGCATTCTGCCGGCAGTTGCGCCAGCACACCGAAGTCGATCAGGATGTTCGTCACGTACAGGATCTGGGCCATGGGTTCGTCTCTGTTTTTGGTGAAGCTGCAAAGGAAAACTATACGGGCACAGGTGCCGGGCGCCAATGCCGCGCGCGTGACCGGCGGTCACGGAAAAGACAGCCACAATGCGGATCCATGTCGTCGCACCATCAGAATCCACGTTCATTGCTGAGCCCTGCCATGCGCGGTGTGCTCGACCGGATTGAGCGCGCCGGGCATGTGCCCATGCATGCACTCACGCCTGCCCAGGCCAAGCTGGCCTACGCCGCAGGGGCCGGCGTGCTGGATATCGTTCCGCACAGGCTGGACAGAGTGGAAGACCTGAACATCGGAACACGCGACGGATCCCGGTTGCCAGCGCGGCTTTTTGCCCCGGCTTCGGATCGCCACCTGCCCGTGCTGCTGTACTTCCATGGCGGCGGATTCACCGTTGGCAGTGTGGCCACCCATGAGCCCTTGTGCCGGCACCTGGCACATCTGGCCCACTGCGCGGTGATCTCGGTGGACTACCGGCTGGCGCCGGAATGGAAGTTCCCGACGGCGGTGCACGATGCCTGGGACAGTCTGGCGTGGCTGCGCGAGAACGCCGTGGCGCTGCGCCTGGATGGCAGCCGGATCGCACTTGGAGGCGACAGCGCCGGTGGCACGCTGGCGGCAGTGACGGCCATTGCTGCCCGCGATGCCGGCTGGCCGATCAGGTTGCAGCTGTTGTTCTACCCGGGCTGCGCCGGGCATCAGAACACGGCGAGCCACGAGACGTTTGCCAAGGGCTTCCTGCTGGAAGAAGCCCACATCAGCTACTTTTTCCACCACTATCTGCGCGGTCCCGAGGACCGCAACGACTGGCGATTCGCACCGCTCGACGGGGTGGACGAACACGGCCGAACCCCCGATCTGGAGGCGCTGGCACCGGCATGGATCGGCCTCGCCGAGTGTGACCCGCTCACCGATGAAGGCATCATTTACGCAGATCGCCTGCGCATGGCCGGGGTGCCCGTCGAGCTGGAAATCTATGCAGGGGTTGTCCATGGGTTCATCCAGTTTGGCCGTGCCATTCCTCTGGCAACATGCCCAAGCTTCAACGATCGGACTTTCGCTGCCTGCACCGCCTGCGCGTGCGCTGGGCCGAGGTGGACATGCAGAAGATCGTGTTCAACGCCCATTACCTGATGTACTTCGACACAGCCGTCACAGACTACTGGCGCGCGGTCGCGCTGCCGTACGAAGCGGCCATGCACCAGCTGGGTGGCGACATCTACGTCGCCAAGGCCACGGTGGAGTTCCACGCTTCGGCCCGCATGGACGACATGCTGGAGGTGGGCATGAAGTGCAGCCGTATCGGCAATTCGTCGCTGACATTCACTGGCGCCATCTTCCGCGGCGAGGAACACCTGATCAGCGGCGAGCTCATCTATGTGTTCGCCGATCCGGCCACCCAGCGGTCCCAGCCCGTGCCGCAGGTTCTGCGCGACATCCTGCTGGGCTATGAAGCGGGCGAACCGGTCTTCTCGGTCAGGACCGGGAGCTGGGCGGAGCTGGGATCGCAGGCCAGCCGGATCCGGACCGAGGTGTTCGTGGAGGAACAGGGCATTGACCGCGAGATCGAGCTGGACGCAGCCGATGCTGGCGCGGTACATGCCCTGGCTGTCAACCGGCTCGGTCAGGCCCTGGCCACCGGCCGCCTGCTGGTTCAGGAGCCGGGGGTCGGAAAGATCGGCCGGATGGCGGTTTCAAGGGTGATGCGTGGCTGCCAGCTCGGGGCGGCCGTCTTGCAGGCGCTGATGGCCGCCGCACGCGATCGGGGTGACCGTGAGGTGCGGCTGCATGCCCAGCGCAGTGCTGTGGGTTTCTACCGCCGCATGGGTTTCGAGCCACATGGCGAGCCGTTCATGGAGGCCGGCATCGAGCACCTGGAAATGGTGTCGCGGCTCTGATCAAGGCGCCAGCTGCAGCCGCTCCCGACGGTGGGACGACGCATTCCACGCCGGCAATGCGGTGGGGGAGGCCAGGGGCCCATGGTGCCACTCGTCCATCGTCAGATGCCACAGGCCGCCGTTCACCCACGCGCTCATGATCAGGCTGGACCGGGTACCGTAAGCCCGATCGGGCATGTGAACAAAAGGGGTTGCCAGGGCCTGTTCAAAGTCCAAGGAAACGCCCGTGCGGGGCAAGGCGTGTATACCCGCCGGGCTTCGGCTACCCAGTGCGGCCTGCAGGCCCGGTAGCCAGTCATCGTCCGGCCCATCGGCTGAATCCAGGGCCTGGGCCAGCGCGGACCGCAGCAGCGAAGTCTTGGGCCAGTCGGTGTCCAGGCTGGCATTCGACAGCGCATAAAGACCCGGCGGCAATGGGCGGTGCCACAGGCCCGGCTTCTGAGCGTCATGCGGGCAGGCCGGGTTGCGGTTGCTGACGAAGGACCAGTTGCCCTCCTTCAGATCGCCGATGACCAGGTTGAAACCGCCATAGGCCTGAGGATCGATGGTCTCGGCAAACCGGGCCCTGTCGGAGAATCCGGTACCAAGCCATTGCGTCACCAAGTTCCCTCGGCTGCGGCGGGCCACCGGCAGTTCGGCCGACCGGACGTTGGTCAGCATGGCCACGCGACCCGACACAGCCGCGCCCAGCCAGGTTCCACCCTCGCGCAGGTCACGCCCGGCCAGCACCTGCGACCCGTCCGGCAGGTTCCAGCGGTGAAGCCGCGCGGTCGGACGGTCAAAATACTCGTCGCGGTTGGCCGCCAGCAACAGCCCGAGGCCCGGCCGGGCGTTGAGGGCAAACGCGATCAGGCACATCGGAGCACGACCTGCCGGGTTTCAGATGTCATCCAACAGCGGGTACGGCAAGGGCAGCAACGTCAGCGTGGGACCTGCAGCAGCACCCAGGTGCAATCGACCATCGACGGCTGCACTGACCTGCATGGACACGATGGCATCGTTCCCTCCACCCGGGTGGGCAGCACTGGCCACCACCGTACCGCAGGCCTGCTCTGCATCCGAGCTGTGGAAGACCTCCTGTCCGATGGCCATCGGCACGGGTCCGTGCACCAGATAGGCCCGCCGCTTGAGCGTGCCGCGAAACTGGCTTCGCGCGACCACTTCCTGTCCGGGATAGCAGCCCTTCTTGAAACTCACGCCGCCGACAGACTCGTAGTTCAGCATCTGGGGCACAAATGCCTCAAATACCGGCTCGGTGACCATGGCGACACCCGAGCGCACCTCCAGCCAGTGCCACATCGCCAGATCCAGCGGGGCGGCCGAAGGCACCGGGGCATCGGCCGGCAGCAACACCAAGGCCCTTTGAAGATGGTCCGCCGGGTACAGGCAGACCGCCGATCCGCCATCCAGCGGCCCACAACTCCAGGGCAGCCTGTCCAGTGTTGAAGGGAAAGCTGCCCCTGCCAGGCCCCATGGATGCCACGCTGCGCTTTCGTCAGTCAACCTCACCTGTGCACGCAGGACGAACATGCCCAGGCGCTTGAGCGTCCTGGGCAGCAGATCGGCCGACAGCACCAGGAGCACCTCGTCTTCAGCTTTTTTGAAGGCGATGAAGCTCGCCTGCATCCGACCCTTGGCCGAGCAGAAGGCGGCGAGTCTGGCCTGGCCTGGCCTGAGCAGGGCGATGTCCTGTGTAAGCTGCCCCTGAAGAAACTTGACCGCGTCGGGCCCATATGCCCTGATCACACCAAGGTGATTCAGGCGGCAGGCACCGGACGAGGTGGAAGACTCAACAGAGGGGCTGACGCTGGATTCGGGTGTGCTCAGGTTCATGGACGCTTGCCTCGGACTGCATCGGGCGCGCAAATGGAAGATCCCGACAAGGACTGTCGATTATCATGCTGAGCCCATGAAGTGTTCTAGCCTGCCGAGCATGACCCTGCCGGCTTTCAGTCTGTGATGCGCTGGATCCTCCGGCTGCTGGTGCTGTGCGCCGTCGGCGCCACGGTGCTGTGGGTGGCCGCACAATGGTGGATCGACCGGCCTCTGTCTTTGGCTCCTGGCCCCGGAGCCGAAGGCACGGCGGTGGAGCTGCTGGTCGAGCCCGGCATGTCGGCCAGAGCTGTGGCCTCTGCAGCGGTGGCGGCCGGCATACAGACTGACGAGTCCCTGCTGTTTGCCTGGTTCCGTTTCTCCGGCAACGCGCGCCTGATCAAGGCCGGAAGCTATGAGTTCGAGGCGGGAACCACGCCGCGTCAGTTGCTGGGCAAACTGGTGCGTGGAGAACAGGCCCTGCGCAGTCTGACCCTGGTCGAGGGCTGGAACATCCGGCAGGTCATGGCGGCGGTTCAGGCCAGTCCCTATCTGACACAAGACCTGCAAGGGGTCCCGCTGGACAGGATCATGGCCCAGCTGGGACGTTCGGAGTCCCATCCGGAAGGACGATTCTTTCCTGACACCTACCGTTTTCCGAAACGCACGCCAGCCTCCGCCGTGCTGCGCCAAGCGGCAGAAGCCATGGACCGGCAACTGGCCTCGGCCTGGTCCAGTCGCGGTCCGGACAGCCCTCTGCG
>JALOSN010000274.1 GCA_025458415.1 Hydrogenophaga sp. | reverse complement strand
TCCGTCCAGGGACCGGATTGCACGAAGGGCAGCTTCACCGCGGACGGCCGGACCACACCCACCGCGACCCGACTGGAAGGGCTGCTGGGGCTGCTGCCCGTGCTGCAGGGCCGTCAGGAGCAGGAGGCCATTGCGCGCTCGGTGCGCGATGGCATGGGCTTTCTGCTGAGGGCCCAGCGCCTGGACCCACCTTCAATGGGCAGTTTCAGCCGGACCAGTCCGGCTTGCCCGTCCGACGACCGGCGCGCGCATGAGGTCCGGGTCGATTATGTGCAGCACGCCATGGCGGCCCTGCAGGCCTATCGCTTGTGGTTGCGGGCGAGCGCCGGCGCCGGTGCCGAGGCCGGCCCCGTCCCGCTGGGGGTGGACTCGGTCTCGATGCAGGGGCGGTAGTCGACACCGAAGGCCCTGGCCATGTGCACCATGACGGCCGCCTCGGCGATGCGGCGCTGGGCGAACTGCGGGCCTTCACTCAGGCGTTGCGAAAAGTCCAGCGAGAGCTTGCGGTCGCCATCTTCCACCTTGAGGTTCATGCCGGCGCGGGCCGAGGACACCACCACGCTGACCGCCGCCGCATGGGCCACTCGGCCGTTGCGGCTGGAGACGAAATCGCCGGCGATCACATCGTAGGAACGGCGGGCACCCAGATCGAGCACCACCTTGGGCAACCAGGCCTTGAGTCCTCCGTCCTGGCGCCCGAGTTCGAGGTCGTCCTGCGTCCACGCGCCCGAAAGCACGATGTGCGACGGATTGCGCGGGTCGGCCTTGCTGCCGTCATGGGTGACCACCTCGATCTTGCGGGCGTCGATCTTCTGCAAGGCGGTGATCAGCCACCATTTGCCGCCGCTGCTCAGGCGCCGCTCCTCGTAGCCGCTGGGCACGGTCATGTCGCGGATCGGATCGACGAACACCTGTACCGGCCCGCGGCCGCTGCGGTCGATGCGCTGGCCCAGGCAGCTCAGGCCCAGCGAGTAGTCGGTCTGCACGTCCTTGACCTGCCCCATGGGCAGCATCGGGTGTCCTTCGTTCAGGCTGGCACAGCCGGTGAGGGTGGTCAGGGCCAGCGCGGCGCCGATCCAGATGGTGGGTCTCATGGTGTCACTCCGGTGGGTTGATCAGGGATCCGCCGGCGCCCTGCCGGCGGCGTGGATGTCCTGACAACGCCGGCCGACGCCGCTTATTCCCGCCCGGGTGCCGAAAGGTCGATCAGCATGAAAACGGTCGGTGCCTTGAGGCTGCCATGACTGTCGCTGACCAGCAGGAACTGCTGCCCGCCCAGCCAGGTCATGCCCTCGAAGTTCTCCGAGCCACCGGTCGGCTCCAGGACCAGCAGGTCCTGCGCCTCACAGACCTGCTGCGGCGCGCAACGGTCCAGGTCGATCAGGCGCAGGACGTTCACCAGCTCCCTGGCCTTGCCCTTGCCCACCCGAGAGCGCTCGAGCACCACCAGCCGTTCACCGTCGATGACATCCATCGCCTTCAGGCGGGACTGTCCCGGATCATGGGCAGCGAACGACCAGCTGCGGCTGCGGCCATGGACCGTGTGCAGTGCCGGATCGTGGTCGCGCAGCGCTGCCTCGGCTGCCACCAGCAGGCCATGGTGCGGGCTTTGGGTCACCGCCTCCAGCATGCGGTTGCGGGCACGGTAACGGCGGGCGTCGCCCAGCGCAGCGGGAAGCGGCATTGTCCCCTGCACACGGCCCTCAAGGTCGACCTGCAAGACCTGGGGCAGACCCTCGGTGGACACCAGCAACTGCGGCACACCCCCTTCCTGCCCAGGCGGTTGCCAGAGTGACAGGCCTTCGGCGTCGACCGTGTGCTTCGTGCCTGCCCCGGGTCGTGTGTCCTGCAACATGCTCGCAGACGTCGGCACCACCGAGCGCAGGTGCCCGTCTGCGGTCATTTCGAGGCGAAACCGGATGAGGTGACCGCGGTCGGACAGGCCATGGAGCACCTGTGACCGTGCGTCCCAGGCCAGACCGGAGAGCTCGGCCACGCGCAGCCCATCGACGGTGCTGCCTGTCAGCTGCACCACACCCCGAACCTGGGATGGCTGGGCCGCGGGCGCGTTGGCCAGCATCATCAGGCCGGCCAGACCGAGCAGGGCCGTGCATGTCTGTCTCAAGAGGGTCATGCACGGGTTATACCCTGCGCCACAGCTCAACTTGCCCTGTCGGCGGGCTTTGGCCGCTCGCCCGGGGGCATCGCACTGAGCTTGCGCAGCGCCGGCAGGAACTTGTTGTGCCTGGGCACCAGGTCGAGCGCCGCCATGCCCACACAGTACTTGGAGCAGCTGTTGGTGGGGTGCTGGTGCAAGCGACGCAGGATGCGGTCGGCCAGGCCGTTGGCGTTGGCCGATTTGGTTTCGACCACAAACACATCGGCATCGGTCCGGCGCATGCGGCCATCGCTGCGGAATTCGATCCCTCCGTCGATGGTCATGCGCTCGCCGCCCTCGCGGGCCACCAGGGTGATGCGGCGGTAACGCATTTCCATCACGCGTTGCAGCTGCAGGGGAAACGCATCGCCATACAGGTTGCGGTAGGCGCTGTCGATGTGCTCCCTGGCCGCAGTGTCCAGCATCCCGTAGAGGTCAGGCCGGGTCTTCAGCCGTTTCTTGACGGTCACGCCGCGCCTGTCCTTGAGCTTGACCTCGACGAAACACAGGCCGGCGTCGGTGTAGTGACGCACCCGCACCTTGCAGCGTTTGCGACGACCCTGGTGGTGGTCCAGGTAGCAGTGCAGCTGCTCATCGTCGAAGTAGCAGGTGTCGTAGGTGAAGGACCGCAGACCGTCGATCTCCAGCACGTCGAAGTGCCGCGCCAGCTCCGCCGTGGCCTGTTGCAGCACCGGCGCCCTGACCACGTACTTGTTGTCCAGTCGCTCCAGCATGGCCGCCTTGGCATTGAGCTGGTCCAGGCTGATGGGGTTGAAGGCATCGGTCAACCAGCCGTCGTGGCTCCGCTGTTCAGCCTGCATGGTTCTGCTCCCGGTTGCGGTAGAAGACATTGATGCAGGCCATGTCGTTGATGTAATCGAGCGCGGTGATCTGGTAGGACATGACATCCACACCCAGGCGGCTGGAGAGTTCCTGTCGCATCAGTTCGGGGTGGGACAGCGCGTGGCCGTCAATCTTGTCCAGCTTGATCTTGATGCCGTCGGACGAGCGCAGGATGGCCGGGTGGTCGATCAGCCACGCCCCCAGCAGGATGAGCAGCACCACGGCGGTGACCAGGGGCACCGTCGTGCCCTGCACCGAGCAGATGACCGCGATGGCGATGCTGCCGAAAAAATAGGTGATCTCGGTCTTGCTGATCTGCTCGGAACGCAATGAGAACAGCGCCAGGATGGCAAACAGCCCGAAGCCGGCAGCGAGGCTGAATTCGACCACCGAGAGGATGGTGAGCACCGCAAAGGCAAAGATGTTGAACATGGCCGCGGCGGTGACCAG
>JALOSN010000273.1 GCA_025458415.1 Hydrogenophaga sp. | reverse complement strand
CTCAAGGTCGACAACATCGACCAGTCGCTGGCGGCCATCCTGACGGTCAACACCATTGCCCACACCATGGGCGCCATCGGCGCCGGCTCCAAGGCCACCGCGGTGTTCGGCGACGCCTGGTTCGGCGTCTTCTCGGCGGTGATGACCCTGCTCATCCTGTTCCTGACCGAGATCGTGCCCAAGACCCTGGGCGCCACCTACTGGCGGCAGTTCGCCGGTTTCGCCACCGTATACGTCAACCTGCTCATCAAGACCATGTACCCCTTGATCGTGGTCTCCGAGAAGCTGACCAAGCTGATTTCGCGGGGCCAGAAGCTGCACCAGTTCAGCCGCGACGAGTTCGTGGCAATGGCCGGCATCGGCAAGGAAGAAGGGATGATCAACGACCGCGAGTCCAAGATCATCCGCAACCTGTTCCTGTTCAAGTCGGTTGAGGCCATCACGGTGATGACACCGCGCATCGTGATGTCGGCCCTGCAGAAGGACCTCACGGTCGAGCAGGCGCTGGCCGACCCCACCAAGGCCCTGTTTTCGCGCCTGCCCATCTACAGCACCGATCTCGACAGCGTGGTCGGCTTCGTCCTGCGCGAAGACCTGCTGGTGGCCAAGAGCCTGGGCCAGATGCAGCGGCCGATCTCCGAGTTCCGGCGCGACATCGTGGCCGTGATCGCCAGCACCCCGCTCTCGCGCCTGATGGAAACCCTGCTGGAGCAGCGCCAGCACATCGCGCTGGTGGTCGGCGAGTACGGCGAGACCAAAGGTCTGGTGACGCTGGAAGACGTGGTCGAAACCCTGCTGGGCATCGAGATCCTCGACGAAGGCGACAAGGTCGACGACATGCAAAAGCTGGCGCGCCAGCTGTGGGCCAAACGCGCCGAACGCATGGGCATCCAGCTGCACACCAACGACGAAGAAGAGCGGGACAACCCGGGCGAACGATCGGCAGCACGCGGTCGCTGACCCGGCTGGCCGCAGCTTTCAGTCCACCGACGGTCCGACGCCGATGGCGTGCTCGGGCAGACCCTTGGCCAGTTCGCGCGCCTGCTGCTCGACCCGGACCATGCCACAGGCGGCCGCGCCCTCATGGGCGGCCCGCAGGAAGTTGCGCGCCTGATCGACCATTCCCTGCCGGGCCGTCACACGGCCCATGGCCAGCAAGGCATCCGCCTCGTGGCCCCACTGGGCATAGCGCGCCGCATAGGCGCGCGCGACCGACAGGTGCTCCATGGCTTCGTCCAGCTGGCCTGAGGCCGCCAGTGCCATGCCCAGCCCGTATCGGAGGAAGAACTCGCTGTACAGGCCTGCGATCTGGTAGGACTTGTCCTTGAGCGCCTGCTCGACCAGCTGGCGGGCTTCATCCGCCAGCCCGATCGGCCCCAGCGCTTCGGCCAGAAGGCCCACGATGCACGGCGTCATGGTGGGCAGGTCCTGCTGCTCGCACAGTGCGTGGGACTGGCGCAGCAAGCGGGCGGCGCGTTCGTGCTGACCCTGGCGCAGCCACAGGCTGGTCTGCGAAAAGTCCAGCAGCGCGCGCGAAAACGGGTGCTCATTGGACTTCAGCTCGGCGTAAGCCGCATCACAGACCTGCTGGGCCAGGGTCTCCTCACCCAGGCGCGCCAGCGCATCGGCCATGAAGACCTTGAGGTTGATACCGGGCAGGGTCGCCCAGCCCATCATGGTGCGGCCCGCTCCCAGCTCGGTGACGAATCGGCTTTCAATCCCGCGGGCCCGCTCGACCAGCTCTCGGTAGCGGCCCAGTCCGTGGAGCAACATGAGTTCGACCTGCGCCGCGGCCATCTGGGCGCTGCGGCTGCCTGCCTTCAGCGCCGCCGCCTGTGCGGCCTGAGCTGCCTCCAGCCCCAGACCAGGGTGGCCCCGGCCCCAGTGCAGCACCGCCTGCTGCATGGCCACAGCCGCCTGGCGCTTGGGGTCACCCAGCTGCGCCGTGATGTCCTGCGCCCGCGCCAGGTGCGTGAACATGGCGTCGAAATGGCCCAGCGGCCAAAGCGCGCCCAGCGCTTCGCTGCGCAGCGCCAGCTCGGTCATCAGGCGGGTCGGTCCGTCTTCGATGCGGCCGGTGGCATCCAGGCCGGTGTCCAGGATGCGCAAGGCGTCGCGGTTGGCCGACCGGGCCACCGAACGCGCCATGGCCATGTGGGCAAAACGGGCCGCCTCCGGCCACAGCGCGCCATGGTACGCATGGTGGGCCAGCACCGCCGCCACCTCCTGCACCAGCGCCCCTGGCCGGTCGGCCAGGGCTTCAAACGCGGCGCGGTGCAGCTGCTGTCGCCGTGGCCGTGTCAGTGCGGCGGCCACCACCTCCTGCACCAGCGCATGCTGAAACCGCACCGGGCGACTTCCTGGCGCAACGTCCTTGCGCCCGGGTTCTTCACGCGCCGGCTGCAGCAGGCTGGCGTCGCAGCACAACCGCAAGGACCCGTGCACCTCCTGCTCGTCGGCGTTCAGCATGCGCGCCAGCGTGCCGGCGGTCGTCACCTCGTTGAGCACCGACATGGCCTCCAGCATGGACTTGGCCGCGGGCGGCAGGCGGTCGACACGGGCACTGATGACCGCTGCAATCGATGCCGGCACGCTGTGGGCCAGGGCTCCGCCCAGGTACCGGTAGCCGCCCGGCTTGCCTTCCAGGGCACCGGTGTCGGCGAGGTTGAGGATCATCTGCTCCAGGTAGAACGGGTTGCCATCGGCCCGTTCGATCAGCGTCGGCAGCAAGGCCTGCAGCGAAGCGTGGGACCCGAGCAGCGACGTCGCCAGGTCCTGCATGTCGCGCGGCGCCAGCGGGTGAACCTGCACCTCTTCGGACCACACCGTCTCGGGCCAACGGACGGCAAAGTCGCGCCGGTAGGTGCAGCACAATTGCACCGGCAGGTCGTCCAGCTTGCGCGACAGGGCCTCCAGGGTTCGCAGGCTGTCGCGGTCGGCCAGAAACACGTCCTCGATCACGATCAGCAGCGGACCATCGCTCAGCCGCGAGGCGATCAGCCACAACAGGGCCTCACCGATCCGGTTGCGGCGCTGGTTGGGTGTGAGCGCCTGCCATGCGGGTGTGGCCTCACCCAGACCCAGCAGGTCCATGGCAGCGGGCACATGGCGCTCACCGGCCCCCGTCCAGCTCGCCAGCGCGGCACGGGCCTCCTCCTGTTCGAGCTGCGGATCGAACGAGCCGCCCAGCCCCATCAGTGCCCGCATCAGGTCGGCCAGCGCGCTGTAGGGCAGGTGGCTGGTGTACGAGCGGGTGGTCATGGTGCAGACACCGAAGCCCTGCGCGGCCAGCCGTTTGCCCAGTTGCAGCACCAGCCGCGACTTGCCGATGCCGGCCTCGCCGCGCAGGCCCAGTGCACACATGCGCCCTTGCGCCACGCGGCCAGCCAGTCCCTGCAGGTTCGCCAGCAGGTCCTCGCGGCCCAGCAGCGGCGCCCGGTGACGGCTGCCC
>JALOSN010000272.1 GCA_025458415.1 Hydrogenophaga sp. | reverse complement strand
GGTTCCGATCTCGGACTCGGACGGCGAGAAAGCGGCCAGGATCGGCCGGATCTGGTCCGGGTGGATGCTCCACATGCGGGTGTAGCCCAGTTCGGCTGCGGCCTTTTGCGCCGCGCTCTGCAGCGCGGGCAGGTCCTTGAACTCGGTCACCACGTTGTGCGAGGGCACTTTGCCGTGCGCATGGCAGGCGGCCGCCATGGCGAGCTTGGCGCGCAGCACATGCGGATGGCTGAACTGGCCTTCCAGCGTCATGGCCGACGCCGGAATCGCCCCGCCATGGGCCGAGACAAAGTCCATCAGGCCGAAGCTCAGCGAGGCCACGCGTGGGTGGGCCGCGATATCGAAGGCCCGGTGCACCGCCGCCGGCGACTCGACCAGCACGTGCAGCGGCAGCGCCGCGGCACCCGCCGCATCCAGTGCCGCCACGGCACGATCCACATCGGCCGCCGACTCGACCTTGGGCACCATCAGGTGGCACAGGCGCGCGCCAGCACGCCCGGCGATGGTCGCGATGTCGGCGTCAAAATGCGGGTGATCGACCGGGTGGACCCGGGCAGCGACACGGGCGCCCGCCGGGGCGCCCAGCGCCAGTTCGGTCACCAGGGCCGCGTGCTCGGCTTCGCCACCGACCGGTGCACCGTCCTCGCAGTCCAGCGTGACGTCAAAGACGCAGGTGCCGTACTCGGCACTCAGCTCGGCCTGCAGCTGCAGGCTCTTCCTCATCCGCGCCTCGACCCCGCTGTAGTGGTCACAGACCGGCAGCGCGAACGCACCGGCCTGGGCCCCGACAAGGATGTCGCGCGGGTGGGGTTTCACGGAGTTACGAGGCGGTTACCGACTCAGAGCAGGTGTTTCACACCGTCCTTCTCGCCCTCGAGCTCGGCCAGGGTCTTGTTGATGCACTCTTGCGAGAAAGCGTCGATGGGCAGGCCTTCGACGATCTTGTACTCGCCGCCTTCGCAGGTGACGGGGTAGCCGAACATGACTTCCTTGGGAATGCCGTATTCGCCGTTGGACGGGATGCCCATGGTGACCCATTTGCCGTTGGTGCCCAGGGCCCAGTCGCGCATGTGGTCGATGGCGGCGTTGGCAGCCGAAGCGGCCGACGACAGGCCGCGGGCGGCGATGATGGCGGCGCCACGCTTGCCCACGGTGGGCAGGAACACGTTGGCGTTCCAGTCGTGGTCATTGATGGTGTCCTTGACCGACTTGCCATTGACGGTGGCAAAACGGTAGTCGGCGTACATGGTGGGCGAGTGGTTGCCCCACACGCACAGCTTCTCGATGTCGCCCACGGCGCAGCCGATCTTGGCCGCGATCTGCGAAGCCGCACGGTTGTGGTCCAGACGGAGCATGGCGGTGAAGTTCTTGGCCGGCAGGTCTGGCGCCGACTTCATGGCGATGTAGGCATTGGTGTTGGCGGGGTTGCCGACCACCAGCACCTTGACATTGCGCGACGCCACGGCGTTCAGGGCCTTGCCCTGCACGGTGAAGATGGCGGCGTTGGCGGCCAGCAGGTCGGCGCGCTCCATGCCGGGGCCACGCGGACGGGCGCCGACCAGCAGGGCGTAGTCAGTGTCCTTGAAGGCGGTCATGGGGTCGCTGTGGGCTTCGACACCGGCCAGCAGCGGGAAGGCGCAATCTTCCAGTTCCATGATCACGCCCTTGAGCGCGTTCTGGGCCTTCTCGTCCGGGATCTCCAGCAGTTGCAGGATGACGGGCTGGTCCTTGCCCAGCATCTCGCCGGAGGCGATGCGGAACAGCAGGGCGTAACCGATCTGGCCTGCGGCGCCGGTGACGGCAACACGGACGGGCTTCTTGCTCATGATGAAAACTCCAGAATGGAAGTAGGAAAGGGTGGACCGGCGGGTGGGACCTCGCCGCGGACGGTGTTTGCTCAGGGTTAACCCGAAATTTCCGGCACCGGCACAGCCTGCGAGTGTACCCGCGTTAACCCTGATCGGTCAATTTGTCTTATGTCTTATATAAGATATGATTGACGCCCAGATACGACCGCAGCGCAACCCGGATCGACATGCCCCCAAGCACCGAAAACCTCAGCCCCTCCAGCGAGCCGGCGCCCGCCGCAGAGCCTGCTGGCGCAGGCGAACCGGGAGCCATGGGTGGACAGGTCGCCCCCGCCTTCAGCCCGCTGTACCAGCAGATCAAGACCCTGATCCTGCGCAGCCTGCAGGCCGGCGAGTGGAAGCCGGGCGACATGATTCCGTCCGAGCTCGACCTGGCCGCACGCTACCGGGTCAGCCAGGGCACCGTGCGCAAGGCCATCGACGAACTGGCCACCGACAACCTGCTGGTGCGCCGGCAAGGCAAGGGCACCTTTGTGGCCACCCACGCCGAGCAGCACATCCAGTACCGTTTCCTGCGCGTGCTGCCCGATGTCGGCGACCCGGCCAGCCAGGGTCCGGCCGAACGCAGCATCATCGAGTGCCGGCGCCTGCGCTCACCGGCCGAGGTCGCCCGTTCGCTCGGCCTGCGAACCGGTGATGCGGTGATCCAGGTCCGGCGGGTGCTGGCCTTTGGTGGAAGTCCGGCCATCCTGGAAGACATCTGGCTGCCAGGCCACAGCTTCAAGGGCCTCACGCTGGAGACCTTGTCGGCCGACAAGGGCCCCATGTACGCGCTGTTCGAAGCCCAGTTCGGCGTGCGCATGGTGCGTGCGGTCGAAAAGGTCAAGGCGGTGGCGGCCGATGCCGACAACGCAGGCCCGCTCGGGGTGCCGCCCGGCCACCCGCTGCTGAGCGTCGAGCGGCTGGCCTACACCTACAACGATGTCCCCATGGAGCTGCGCCGTGGCTTCTACCGAACCGAAACCCGCCATTACCACAACGAACTGAGCTGAACGCCGTCAGGTCCACCGGCATGTCCGGCTGCGGCACGCGGCGGACAGACACCCGAGTGTCAGGCTCCGGTATGGTGCGTTGCAATAGAATCTGACACCTTGTGGTCCGGGTTACCAACCGGTTACAAGCACCCACTCTCAAGTCCTCCCACGGAAGAAAGTCCCACCATGACCGAGTTGACCCGAAAGCGGCCCGAGTTCCGCAACATCAACGCCTTCAAGGACCTGACCACCTACCGCCTGCCACCCGCCGGCTGGGTGTCGATCCTGCACCGTGTCAGCGGCGCCCTGATGTTCCTGCTGCTGCCCCTGATCGTCTGGCTGTTCGACACCTCGGTGTCGTCGGAACTGTCGTTCGAGCGCTTCACCGCCGCCTTCGCCGTCGGCCTGGGTTTCGTGCCAGGTTGGTTCTTCAAGCTGGTCGTGCTGGCCGTCATCTGGGCCTACCTGCACCACCTGATCGCCGGCCTGCGCCACCTGTTCATGGATGCCCGCCATGCGGTCACCAAGGAATTCGGCAAGTCCTCGGCCATTGCCACCCTGGTGCTGTCCATCGGGCTGACCGTGGTGCTGGGCGCCAAGCTGTTCGGCCT
>JALOSN010000271.1 GCA_025458415.1 Hydrogenophaga sp. | reverse complement strand
TGCCAGCCGGCGAAAGCCGAGCGCAGGCGCTGCATCAGGTAGCAAAACGCCTTCTCGCTGTCGGTATGGCCGACGGGCAGGTAGCTGCCGTCCAGCGGGGGGTGGAAATTCTGCAGGTCGCCGTTGTGCGCGAAGAACCAGTGCCGTCCGAGCCACTCGCGGCTGAACGGGTGGGTGTTCGCCAGGCCCACCGAGCCCTGCGTCGCTTTGCGGATGTGCGAGATCACGTTGTGCGAACGGATCGGGTGTTCACGAACAAAGTCCGCCAGCCGCGATTGGCTAGCAGGCCGGTCGTCAAGGAAGGAACGCGCACCCGACGGCTCGTAGAACGCAATGCCCCAGCCGTCGATGTGGTCGGCCGTGCAGCCGCCGCGTTGCGCGAAGCCGGTGAACGAGAACCGGATCGAGGCCGCGGCACTGCTGTTCATGCCCAGAAGCTGGCACATCGGATGGCCCTCAGTTCGCCAGCGAGAATTCCACCGCCGCCAGCGCGTGCAGGGCCGTGGTGTCGAAGGTCGGGATCGGGCTGTCCTCGGGCCGGATGATCAACGGCAGTTCGGTGCAACCCAGCACCACGCCCTGCGCGCCACGCGCTTGCAGATCGGTGATGCAGTCGGTGAACCACTGGCGCGAGATCCCGTGCAGCTCACCGCGGCACAGCTCCTCGAAGATGATGCGGTGGATTTCCTGGCGCTGGACCTCGTCGGGCAGCACACAGCGGATGCCGCGTTGCGCCAGACGCTCGACGTAGAACGCCCGCTCCATGGTGAAGCGCGTCCCCATCAGGCCCACCGTGTCCAATCCTTGCGACAGGATGGCATCGGCCGTGACATCGGCGATGTGGATCAGCGGCACATCGGTGGCGGCCTGCACCTGCGGCGCCAGCTGGTGCATGGTGTTGGTGCCGATCAACAAGCACTCGGCGCCGGTGTCGGACAGGCGCCGCGCCGCGTCGCACAGGATGCCCGCCATGCCGTCCCAGTCGCCGGCGCGCTGGCGCTGGGCGATATCCTGGAAGTCGAGGCTGACCAGGTTCATGCGTGCACTGCTCAGGCCACCCAGCCGGCGAGCGACCTCGCGGTTGATGATCTGGTAGTAAAGGGCGGTCGATTCCCAGCTCATGCCGCCGATCAGGCCAATGGTTTTCATGGGTTTTCCTTGGGTGGTGAAACCAGGAAAGTTTCTCACCGCCCTCGGAAAAATGACTTGCCTTTTCCGTCAGACAAGAGGCAATATAGAGCAATCATTTGCTCAAATAAACCATGAAAAGAAAACTGGATGCTACTGATCGGCAGATACTGGCCATTTTGCAACGCAACGCCGAAACTCCTCTGGCCGAGGTGGCCGCGGCTGTGCACCTCTCGTCCACCCCGTGCTGGCGCCGCATCCAGCGCCTGCGCGAGCAAGGATTCATCACACGCCAGGTGGCCCTGGTCGATGCAGCCAAGGTCAATCTGGGCGTGACCGTGTTTGTCACTGTTCGCACCAACCAGCACAACCAGGCGTGGTTTGAGCGGTTCCGGAATGCGGTCCGCGACATCCCTGAAGTGATGGAGCTCTACCGGATGAGCGGTGATGTGGACTACCTGATGAAGATCGTCGTGCCCGACATCGCGGCCTACGACCGGGTCTACCAGCGGCTGATCCGATCGGTCGACCTGTCGGACGTCAGCAGCAGCTTTGCGATGGAGGAGATCAAGAACACCACCGCACTTCCACTGGACTACGCGGACTGACAGCTGATCCATCCGCAGACGGCTGTAGCTCGGCACCACGGCTGCCCACAAGCCGCGCCGCGCCGACCCCTCGCCAGCCTAGAAAACACGGCTGACCTTGAAGCCTCTGGCGGCAAGCAGGGCCGGCAGTCCGGTCGGACCGGTCATGTGGAGCGCGCCGACAGCGGCAAAGACGCTGACGTCCCGATGAAGACGGTCGATCTCAGCGGCCATGCCTGGGTTGCGAACATCGATCAGGCGGGCGTGTTGTTCGCGCTGGGATTCGGTCTCCAAACATCCGCACCAGTCGCCATAGCGCTCCAGATCGCCCAGGTCGCTGGAATTCCAGGCCCCCACCAGTCGACGCAACACCTGCGAGGTCCTGGGGTCGTCCAGTTCCTCCAGCGAGGCCCGGACCATGGCCTCGGCCTCCGCAGGGTCACGGGCCAGCAAGGCCTCCAACTGCGTTTCGATGCGCTCCAGACCGACCACGGGCCGCTGGGCAGCCAGGCTGCGCATCAGCAGGACCGATTCGGCACCGTACAGCGGAAACAAACCCTCGCGCTGGGCTCGGGCCACGGCGAGCTGGGTGACATGAAGCTCGGCTGGACCGGTCTCCAGATCGGCGGCATTGAGGCACTCACCGGCCCAGGCGTCCCGCAGCGAACGTGTCACATCCGCCGCCATGGGCAGGGAGGGTTGCTTCATCACCTGTTGCAGCGACTGCAGCACCCGCGGATCGGTCAGGTTGACCTCCAGCGCCAGCAGGCCCGTTCGAAACAGGGCTGCCTCGACACGCGGACCCAGGGCAAACCAATCGGCCCGGCCGGCGTGGATCGTGCCGTACAGGAACGAATCGCGCCCACCGCGGCTGATCCGCCAAAGAAAACCGCGATCCGCCGCCTGCTGCTGCGCCCGCGCCAGCAGCTGACGGTCCGGCACCTCTGCCGGGGGTGGGCAAGACTTCGCAGCCTGGGCCAGTGCAGCCGACAGTGCGCAGATCCCGCCAAGAAAAACCAGCACCCAACGGACCACACGATGTCCACACGTCGCCAGGCTAGCCCACATGCGCGCGCCCTGTCAGGTACCAGGACGACGGCCCGGTTTGCGAGCGGCGCCGGTCGGGCGTCCACCGGTTTCGCGCGGCGGAAGACCGGTGTGCTGAGTGAGCACCTGGCCGGCTCGCGGTTGTGCCCGGCTGGACGACCTGACCGGCGTGCTGTTCTTGCGCCGGGCGCTCTGGTAGCTGCCGTCGGTGACGGGCTGGAAGGTGGGAATCAGGTGGTGTTTGCCGTTGCCGATGAGGTCGGCTCGGCCCATGGCCTTGAGCGCCTCGCGCAGCAGTGGCCAGTTGTTCGGGTCGTGGTAGCGCAGGAAGGCCTTGTGCAGCCGACGGCGCTTCTCGCCACGCACGATGTCCACGCGCTCGGCCCGTTCGTCCCGGTGGATGCCTTTGAGCGGGTTCAGGTTGCTGTGGTACATGGCCGTGGCGGTGGCCATGGGGCTGGGGTAGAAGGTCTGCACCTGGTCGGCGCGGAATCCGTTCTTCTTCAGCCAGAGGGCGAGGTTCATCATGTCCTCGTCGCTGGTGCCGGGGTGGGCGGCGATGAAGTACGGGATGAGGAACTGCTTTTTGCCCGCCTCTTCGCTGTACTTCTCGAACATCTGTTTGAACTTGTCGTAGCTGCCGATGCCGGGCTTCATCATCTTGGACAGCGGCCCGCCTTCGGTGTGCTCGGGCGC
>JALOSN010000270.1 GCA_025458415.1 Hydrogenophaga sp. | reverse complement strand
CCTGGGGCGTGCCCTGGGTGAAACCATGGCCGTCACCTTCGTGATCGGCAACGCCAACCGCATGCCCACCTCGCTGTTCTCGCCGGGGACCTCGATCGCGTCCACGCTGGCCAACGAGTTCGGCGAGGCCGAGGGCCTGCACTTCAACACCCTGTTTGCCCTGGGTTTCCTGCTGTTCGTCATCACCTTCCTGGTGCTGGCCCTGGCCAAACTGCTCATCGTGCGCGCCGAGCGCGCCAAGGGCACCTGAGCCGACAACGCTGTCTACGCCACCGAAGAAGCTCCATGGAATTCAACCAATCCATCTACAACAAGCGCCGGCGCGCCAAATGGGGCTGGGTCTGACCGTCCTGCTCTGGATCCTGGTCGTGCTGTTCGGCAATGGCCTGGCCGCCATCGACTGGAACATGTTCACCCAGGACACGCCCGCGCCCGGCACCGAAGGCGGCGGCCTGCGCAACGCCATTGTGGGCAGCCTGCTGATGCTGGGCCTGGCTGTGCTGGTCTCGACGCCGATCGGTATCCTGGCCGGTGTCTACCTGGCTGAATACGGCGACACCAGCAAGACCGCCGAATTCACCCGCTTCGTGACCGACATCATGCTGTCGGCACCGTCCATCGTGCTCGGCCTGTTCGTCTACGCCATCGCGGTGGCGACAGTGGGCAACTTCTCGGGCTACGCGGGCAGTTTCGCCCTGTCGCTGATTGCCATACCGGTGGTGGTCCGCACCACCGAGAACATGCTGCGACTGGTGCCGGGCAGCCTGCGCGAGGCGGCCTTTGCGCTGGGTGCGCCGCGCTGGAAGGTGGCCACCATGGTCACGCTGCGCGCCGCCAAGGCGGGCGTCATCGCGCCCCTGCTGTTCACCGCCCTGAACAACCAGTTCTTCACCACCGACATGAGCGGTCCCATGGCCAACCTGCCGGTCTGGATCTTCCAGATGGCCATGAGCCCGTTCGACAACTGGATACGTCTGGCCTGGGGCGGCGCATTGCTGATCACACTGGCCGTGCTTGTCCTGAACATCCTGGCCCGTGTCTTTTTCCGCGAAAAGGTGCGTACCTGACGACCCGTTGGTCGCCCGCGTCCCATCCCAGATCCACAGACTCCACTTCATCGGAAACCACCATGTCCGCTGTCCTCGCCCCCGTCGCCGAAGCCACTCGCAACGCCCTTGAGGTGCGCAACCTGAATTTCTTCTACGGCAAGTTCCAGGGCCTCAAGGACGTGAGCATGGACATCGCCGAGCGCAAGGTGACGGCCTTCATCGGCCCTTCGGGCTGCGGCAAGTCCACCCTCTTGCGCACGCTCAACCGCATGTACAGCCTCTACCCCGGTCAGCGGGCCGAAGGCCAGATCAACTTCTACGGACAGAACATCCTGGACGACAAGCAGGACCTGAACCTGCTGCGTGCCCGCATCGGCATGGTGTTCCAGAAGCCGACACCGTTTCCCATGACCATCTACGACAACATCGCGTTCGGCGTGAAGCTGTACGAGAACCTGAGCAAGAGCGAGATGGACGACCGCGTCGAGTGGGCCCTGAGCAAGGCGGCCCTGTGGAACGAGGTCAAGGACAAGCTGGGCCAGAACGGCATGAGCCTCTCCGGCGGCCAGCAGCAGCGCCTGTGCATCGCGCGCAGCGTGGCGGTCAAGCCGTCGGTGCTGCTGCTGGACGAGCCGACCTCGGCCCTGGACCCCATTTCGACCGGCAAGGTCGAGGAGCTGGTGCACGAACTCAAGCAGGACTACACCATTGCCATCGTGACGCACAACATGCAGCAGGCCGCCCGCTGCAGCGATTTCACGGCCTACATGTACCTCGGTGAGCTGATCGAGTTCGGTGCCACCGAACAGATCTTCTTCAAGCCCAAGCGCACCGAAACCGAGGACTACATCACCGGCCGGTTCGGCTGATGGCGTTTCCTGACCCAATCTGTCACACACCCCTAGGCTCCCAGGAGACCCTCTCATGAGCGACAAACACTTGTCCAGCCAGTTCGACGTCGAGCTCAATTCCATCTCCACCCATGTGCTAGAAATGGGCGGTCTGGTGGAGTCCCAGCTGCACCAGGCTCTCTATGCACTGGAGCACCTGAGCGTGGAATCGGCCGATCAGGTGCTGGAGACCGAGAAACGCATCAACCAGATGGAAGTGCAGATCGACCATGAAATCATCTCCACCATCGGACGCCGGCAACCGACGGCGAGGGACTTGCGCTTCCTGATGGCCATCTCGCGCAGCACCCAGAACCTGGAGCGGGCCGGTGACGAGGTGGCGCGGATGGCCCGCATGGTCAAGTCCATCATCCAGACCAGCAGTGCGCCACGCAGCCTGCCCGCCAACGAGCTTCGGGTGGCGGCGGAACTGGCCGCGACGCTGCTGCGCAAGTCCTTGGATTCGTTTGCTCGCCTGGACACCGAAATGGCCCTGGCCATCATCAAGGGCGACGATGCCATCGATCAGGAGTACAACGGCTTTCTGCGCAAGCTGATCACCTACATGATGGAAGATGCACGCACCATCTCGCCCAGCCTGGACCTGCTGTTCCTGGCCAAGTCCATCGAACGGGTCGGTGACCACGCCAAGAACATCGCCGAGCAGATCATCTTCATCGTCAAGGGCGAAGACGTCCGGCATGCGCCGGTGTCCAAAGTGGAGTCGGTGGTCGGATGAGGAAACTGCCTCGCATCCTGGTGGTGGAGGACGAGCCATCCATCGC
Organism: Hydrogenophaga sp.; assembly: GCA_025458415.1. Taxonomy (GTDB): domain Bacteria; phylum Pseudomonadota; class Gammaproteobacteria; order Burkholderiales; family Burkholderiaceae_C; genus Hydrogenophaga. The sequence goes on along the minus strand of JALOSN010000270.1, from coordinate 1,590 downwards.
CGAGCTCATCGCCGTCAACCTGCGTCACAACGGCTTTGCGCCCACCGTGGTGTTTGACGGCGCGGCAGCCCAGCGCGAGATCGATGCGGTCCTGCCGGATGTCATCCTGCTCGACTGGATGTTGCCCGGCGAGAGCGGTGCCGTGCTGGCCCGCCAGTGGCGCAAGCACGAGCGCACCCGCAGCGTGCCCATCCTGATGCTGACCGCCCGCAGCGACGAGTCGGACAAGGTGCAGGGTCTGGATGCCGGGGCCGACGACTACATCACCAAACCCTTCTCGACCCAGGAGCTGCTGGCCCGCATCCGGGCCGTGCTGCGCCGGCGCGCTCCCGAAATCGTCAACGATTCGGTGCAGATCGGCGAACTCAGTCTGGACGCCGCCACCTACCGGGTCAGCTTCCGGGGCAAGGAACTCAAGGTCGGCCCGACCGAGTTCAAGCTGCTCCACTACCTCATGAAACATGCCGAACGGGTGCACACCCGTGGTACGCTGCTCGACAAGATCTGGGGAGATCATGTCTTTATCGAGGAGCGTACCGTGGATGTGCATGTCAAGCGGCTGAGAGAGTCTCTGGGCGAGGCCGCCGGCATGGTGGAAACCGTGCGAGGCGCTGGCTATCGCCTGACGGCTCTCAATCACACCGGCAAGAGCGCCACCCCTGACGCCGCTCCATCGGCATGACCCGTCGGGCCATCGAGCTGGCGCTCTGGATCGCGGCCGGGGCTGTGTGGGGCTGGGCTGCCGATCATCCCGGCTGGGTGTTTGGTGGGGCCATTGCCGGAGGTCTGGGCTGGGTCATCCTGGATGGATTGCGTGCGCGCAAGCTCTTGCGCTGGCTGGCCAAGGGAAGCCCCAACGAGTCGCCGCGGCTGCCGGGCCTCTGGGGTGACCTGGTCGACCGCACGCGCAAGCTGATCAAGAAACTGGACAAGAAGGCGCAGAACAGCGAGTCCCGGCTGGACGATTTTCTGGCCGCCATTCAGGCCTCACCCAACGGGGTGGTGCTGCTCGATGCCGCCGGCCGGATCGAATGGGCCAACCTCACGGCAGCCACTCAGCTCGGATTCGATCCGCAGCGTGACCTGGGGCAGTATGTACGCAACCTGGTTCGGCATCCGGCGTTCGTCGCCTACCTCAATGCAGGCGATTTCGATCGCGAGATCCAGATTGATGGTCCGGGTCCCAAGCCCACCCAGCCCACCAAGATCCTGCTGCAGGTCCACCCGTACGGCAAGAAGCGCAAGCTGCTGCTATCAAGGGACGTTACGGCGGTTCAGCTGGCCGAAGCCATGCGGCGCGATTTTGTGGCCAACGTGTCGCACGAGATACGCACCCCATTGACGGTCCTCAGCGGCTTCGTGGAAACCATGCAGAGCATTCCGCTCGAAGAGGAGGAACGCCAGCGCTACCTGGCCCTGATGAGTCAGCAGGCGCAACGGATGCAGGTGCTGGTCAGCGACCTGCTGACGCTCTCGCGCCTGGAGGGGAGCCCTGCCCCCGGGCAGGGCGACTGGATCGACAGCGACGAACTGCTCCAGCACGTGTTGCAGGAGGCCCGGGGCTTGTCCCACACCATCGCCGAGCCCGCC
>JALOSN010000269.1 GCA_025458415.1 Hydrogenophaga sp. | reverse complement strand
CGGGTGGCCGCCTGCGTGCAGGCGGTCGAGCAGGGGCGCTCGCTCACCGACAGCCTGGCTGCGCTGGACCCGTCCTGGCGTCCCGGTGTCCAGGCGCTGAGTTTCGAGGTGCTGCGCCAGCTCGGCCTGGCCCGTGCCCTCCTGTCCGAGCTGGCACCGAGGCGTCCCGACCCGCCGGTGCGCGCGCTGCTGCAGACCGCCCTGGCCCTGCTGCAGGCTCCCGCGGCGGTCGACGAGCCGCTGCCGGATGCCGACACCCATGGACCCCGATACAGCCCGCACACGCTGGTGGATCAGGCGGTCGACGCGGCCAAACAACAGCACGGCACCCGCCGCCAGGCCTCCTTCATCAACGCCTGCCTGCGCCGCTATCTGCGCGAGTCGGTCGCCTTGCTGGCGCGCGTCCGGGAGCTCCCCGAGGCGCGCTGGAACCACCCCCGCTGGTGGATCGAGCGCCTGCAGCGCGACCACCCCGGGCACTGGCAGGACATCCTGGTCGCCAGCAACCGGCCGGGTCCGATGGCCTTGCGGGTCAACCGCCGCCACCTGTCCCGGGATGCCTACATCGAGCGACTGCGTCAGGCGGGCATGAACAGCCATCCGTTCGGAGAAGATGGCCTGGTCCTGGAGCGCCCCCAGCCCGTCGAGCGCCTGCCGGGCTTCAGCCAGGGCGACTGCTCGGTACAGGATGCCGCCGCCCAGATGGCCGCTCCGATCCTGTTGCAGGACCTGCATGGACCGGGCAGGCTTCGCGTGCTGGATGCCTGTGCGGCGCCGGGCGGCAAGACAGCGCACCTGCTGGAGCGGGCCGCCCTGGACCTGCTGGCCCTGGATGTCGATGCGGCGCGTTGCGAACGCATCACCGACAACCTGCGCCGCCTGGGCCTGCAGGGGCGGGTGCTGTGTGCCGACGCCGGACAGCCCGCCAGCTGGTGGGACGGCCAACAGCTTGACGCGATCTTGCTCGATGCACCGTGCACGGCGTCCGGCATTGTGCGACGCCACCCCGATGTGCGCTGGCTGCGCCGTCCCGGTGATGTCGATCAGCTGGCCCGGGTGCAGGCCGGCTTGCTGGAGGCACTCTGGCCGCTGCTGCGCCCCGGTGGCCGGCTGGTGTATGCCACCTGCTCGGTTTTCCGGGCCGAAGGCGAAGAACAGGTGCAGGCGTTTCTGGCGCGCCACACCGAAGCGGTCCGCAAGCCCGGTGTGGGGCATTTGCGGCCGGGATTGGGCGTTGCCGGCGGTCAGTTCAACGACAATGTGCCCGGTGGGCACGACGGTTTCTTTTACGCACGCATCGACAAGGCCGGTTCCTGAGCCCACGGCCGGTTCGGTGCTTGCCGGCCTTGCTGCGCTGGTCAAGGCCGGGTGGCGGCTGGCCCTGCTGGGCCTGCTGTTGCTGGCTGTGGCCGGATGGGCCAGGGCCGACCAGCCCCAGGTGCTGCGCGAACAGCTACAGCGCGGTTCCGACGGACTGTACCTGACGGTCCGGCTCGACCTGACACCTTCGCGGACCGTGGAGGATGTGCTGGTGCGCGGGGTCCCCCTGTACTTTGTCTGGCAAGCGGATGTCTTCCGGCAGCGCTGGTACTGGACCGACCGGCGTGTCGCCACCGTGCAGCGCACCCTGCGCCTGGCCTACCAGCCCCTGACCCGTCGCTGGCGCCTGAGCCTGGCCAACAGCCCGGCGGGGGGCGGTGGCGGGGCCGGGCTGCAGTATGCCCTGCACCAGAACTTCGACAGCCTGGCCGATGCCCTGGCGGTGGTCGGCCGGGTCACCCGCTGGCGGCTGGCCGGTCAGGACGAGATCGAACCCGATGCCCGCCACCGCGTCGAATGGCGCATGCAGCTGGACCTGGCGCTGTTGCCCAGACCGTTCCAGATCGGTGTGGCCAACCAGCCGGCATGGGACATCGCGGTGACGCGGCGGCTGCGTGTACCCGAGACCGTGGAAGACGTCCCGGCCGCTGACCCGGTCTCTGCCAGCGCGCCGTCGGCCAGGAGCCGCGAAGTCGACGCCGGCCTGATCGAGCCCGCCGAGAACGCCGCGCCCGGGTTCGACGACAGCCCCCGCAAGGACTGAGCATGGGCCAAGCTTCGCTGCTTCGAACACGCCCGTTCCCGCAGCGCGTCGCACGGAGGGCGTTGCGGTGAACGATTCCGGGCGCCCCTGGCCCGAGACCGGCCCAGGCAGGCTGGAGCCGCCGCGGCGCGGCGCCAAAGCCACCCGGTGGGCGGTGGTGGCCGCACTGGTCTTCACGACCGGTGTCGCGATGGTGCTGCTGTTCCTGCTGACCGTGGCGACCCGCAACCGGGCGCTGTACGAGGCCAACTTCGGCTGGCTGGTGGCGGTCAACATCACGGTGGCCACCTTGCTGGGACTGGGTCTGCTGTGGATGGTGGTCAAGCTCGTCCTGCGTTTTCGCAAGGGCAAGTTCGGCAGCCGTCTGCTGGTGAAGCTGGCGGCCATCATCGGCCTGGTGGGTGTGCTGCCCGGCCTGCTGATCTACACCGTGTCCTACCAGTTTGTCTCGCGATCGATCGAGAGCTGGTTCGACGTGCGGGTCGAATCCGCGCTGACGGCTGGCCTGAACCTCGGGCGGACCGCCCTGGACACCCTGACCGCCGACCTGTCGGGCAAGACCCGGGCTGCAGCCGAAGCCCTGGCACGTGTATCCGATGCCTCGGCCGTGCTGGCGCTGGAGCGCGTCCGTGAGCAGCTCGGGGCTTCCGACCTGGTGCTGTGGAGTGCGGGAGGCCAGGCGCTGGGCAGCTCCGGCATGTCCCGATTCGAACTGGTGCCCCAGCGCCCCTCGCTGGCGCAATTGCGCCAGGTGCGCATCGCGCGGGTGATAGCCCAGATCGAAGGGCTTGACGAGGGCAGTGACGGCGAGCTGGAGGCCATCATTGCTTCCGGTGAGGCGCGCATCAAGGTGCTGGCGCTGGTGCGGGCGCCCGGTCTGGGCCTGGGCGCCGAACCGCGGTTCCTGGAGGTGTCGGTGCCGCTGCCGGCGGCGCTGGTGGCCGATGCGCTCGCGGTGCAGGTGGCCAACCGCGAATACCAGGAGCGTGCCCTGGCCCGCGAGGGCCTGCGCCGCATGTACATCGGCACGCTGACGCTGGCGCTGTTCCTGGCGGTGTTCGGTGCGGTGCTGCTGGCCGTGCTGCTGGGCAACCAGCTGGTGCGTCCGCTGCTTGTGCTGGCCGAAGGCATGCGCGAGGTCGCCTCGGGCAACCTGTCACCCAAGCCGGCCATGACCTCGCGTGACGAGCTGGCTGGCCTGACGCGCACCTTCGCCCGCATGACCCAGGAGCTGGCCGATGCGCGCCAGGCGGTGCAGCGCAGTATGGCCGAGGTCGACGCGGCGCGCGACAACCTGCAGACCATCCTGGACAACCTGACCGCCGGTGTGGTGGTGCTCGATGCCGCCGGGCGCATGCTCAGCGTCAATCCGGGCGCCACC